>DAOTTO010000381.1:0-2506 GCA_034437895.1 Anaerolineae bacterium
TGGAAAACAGCTTTTTCTACACTTTTCCATCGGTTGGGCATGGCGCTATCCGCACTGATTCCTGCGCCCAAAGTATCGCGCTGCAATTTATTGAAAATCCTACGTTAGAACCGAATGCCGATTGCATCAGTGAAATTGAACCGCCGCCGTTTGAACTTCCTTAACGCCCTCATTTATTCGAGGGTATCGTCGTGAGTATAGGGATAGGATGAAGGATAAAGCGCAAACGCCAACGCATAAAATTCGCCGCCTTCGGGGTCATCGACGGCGAAATCTTGTAACAGTGTTTGGAGCTTCTCGTAAAAGGCGGATGCCCGTTCTTTAGATAGGGCAGAAAGTCCCCGCCGGATTAAAAGTGCTTCTGGATCGGGGGCTTTTTTCATGAGATCAATGCGGCTATCGCGCACACTGTTTTCGATGTCGCGCCGGGTATCATCCAGAACCGTTTTGAGGATAACTTCCAAGCCACTTTCGCCTTGATCGTCATTTGCCCGCAATGTCAGCAAATTTTTATTGACGACAAAAACATGCGCGGTCACGCGATAGTATTTTTCTTCCACTGCGCCGGAAAGAGTGCGCGTTTCTACAAGTTGAATCAGGCCATATTTTTCCAGCAAATTAATGTGATAGTAAAGCCGTGTGAAGGGAATATCCAATTCCGCCGCGATCTCATGAACACTGCGCGGTTGATGGGAAACGGTGCGGATAATGCGAATCCGCATGGGGTCAAAATAGGCTTTGAGCGCTTCGATATCGCTGATGAGCATTTCGGCGACTGGCGGCTTTGGGGAAGAATTTTCTGTCATAGAAATCCTCGTTAAAAAAGTTTTTTTAATGATTAAGGTTTCGTAAAAGAAATGCAACTTGTGCAACTTTTCATCGTAGAATATCCTTGTAAACTTTTTTACAACGAAATATGGAGAAATGCAAGCATGATCTATCGTAACGCTTTCAAGACGACGTTACCCCTCTTGATCCTTTTAGTCGCACTTTCGATTTTTATCCCCGCCTCCGCACAAGACAGCGTAGCAACCTTTGAACCTGCTGACTGTATTTTTGCTATCCCGGATGGTGCCACAGTCGAATGTGGTTTTGTGGTTGTTCCGGAAGATCGGCAAGGCGACCTTACCGACACCATTCGGCTGTATACCGCCGTTTATCGCAGCACAGCCGCGACCCCTGTGTCTGATCCAGTAGTGTTTTTACAAGGCGGCCCCGGCGGCGGCATCGTAGAGGCAATTGCTGGACAGTATCAGGCATTAATCGCCCCGATTTTGGCGGAACGCGATTTTGTTGTTTTTGACCAACGCGGGACGGGGTTAAGCGAACCAGCGCTGAACTGTACAGAATTGACCGAATATTCATTGGCGACCATCGAGCAGCTTTTGTCTGATGAAGACTCGCTTGCTGGCAGCGAAGAAGCCTTAAATGCCTGCCGTGATCGTCTGACCAGCGAAGGGGTCAATATTCCTGCTTATACCAGCGCGGAGAATGCGGCGGATATTGCCGATCTTGCCTCGCTATTGGGTTATGAACAAGTAAATCTGTATGGTGGCTCTTATGGGACGCGGTTGGCATTAACAGTCATGCGCGATTTCCCTACAATTGTACGCACCGCTGTTTTGGATGGTGTGTTGCCGCCACAAATTAACCTTTTTAACCAACAAGGTTTTAAATCGCAGCGCTCGCTTGATCTGCTGTTTGCCGATTGTGCCACAGACCCCGATTGCAGCGCAGCATATCCTGATTTAGAAACCGTCTTTTATGATCTGGTTGCCCAATTGGATGCGGAACCCGTCATCGTGACGATTAATAACCCCTCCGATGGGGTGGCTTACGATGTGCCAGTGAATGGCCTTGGCTTAACGAGTGCATTGTTTTTCTCTTTTCAAGTGTCATCCCTAATTCCGACGCTGCCAGAGACGATTTATGCTGTGCGCGACGGCGATACCTCCGGCCTCATCCTGCCGCTGACTATTCCGCTTATCATTGGTGACAATGTGAATCTTGGTATGTTCCTTTCGGTAAACTGCCATGAAGAGGTGTTCGCTACCACACCGGAAGCGCTCACTGCGGATAACAGCGCCTATCCTGGTGTTGCTGATTTTGCCTTGAGCGCGATTTTTGGCAGCGGAGAAGCGGTTACAGCGGTCTGCCAAGCATGGGGCGCGGCACCGTTTGACCCGCGTGAAGTTGAGCCTGTCGTTAGTGATATTCCCACACTCCTGCTCAATGGCGAATATGACCCCGCGACCCCGCCTGATTTCGGTGTCGTCGCACAGGAAACCTTGAGCAACAGCTATTTTTATGAATTCCCCAGTCTTGGTCATGCTGAAAGCGTTACAGGCGGCTGCCCATTAGAGATCGCACTGCAATTCTTAAACGATCCCACCACTGAGCCGGACAGTGGTTGTATCGCAGAAATGCCGGGAGTAGATTTTGACATCGCAGGCGAAATTAGTGGCCCAATTGAGGTTGCGCTTATCGAATTTTCCAACGCGGATTT
>DAOTTO010000382.1:0-2587 GCA_034437895.1 Anaerolineae bacterium
GGCGATACTTATTCGACCAAGACCACCTGGTTGATTCAATCGCGGCGCATCGTCACGCCAGAACAGGAAATTGGGGCGCAGCTAAAAATGCTCGGCATCGGCAAAAAGGACATCGCCAAAGTCGTGCTGACGCATATTCACAGCGATCATGCCGATGGCGTTAAACACTTTCCAGATACACCCATCTGGATCAGCCAAGGCGAATACAAGAATCTGCATTCCGTCGCGGGCAAGGTTTTGAATCGCATGACGGTTGAGCTGCCGACGTGGTTCAATCCGCAGCCGATCCCGATGAAACAGGAGCGTTTCGCCTCGTTTGACGCGCATTATCCGCTGACGCAAAGTGGCGATGTGATCGCTGTCCTCACGCCGGGACACACGCCGGGGCATATTTCGGTGATCGTCATCAGCGAAGGTAAACATTATTTCCTCGCCGGGGATGTGACGTATGATGAGGCAGGTTTAATCCATCAGGCGATGCAAGGGCCAACCGCCGCCCCGGCACAGCAGCCCGATACACTGGCGCGGGTGCTGCGCTATACCCAGACCAACCCCACCGTTTATCTGCCGTCGCACGATCACGCATCGGCGCAGCGCCTCACGGATGGACAAATCGTCCCGCAAACGCCCACCCAAATACATTAGGCGAAATCTACTGCCTGCTTAGATTGACACACGGCGAAGGTTACATTACAGTCAATTACGAATGTAAATAATGATGGGCTGAGCGGATAACTTTATAAGGAAATAAATCATGCGTTCTCGTCTTTTTTTACTGATAACGGTGGTCATCCTGCTTTTTACGATTCCCGCCGCCGCCCAAACCGATGCCTCCTCACCTTATCGTATTGTCGGATATTATACATCGTGGGCGATTTATGATCGGCAGTTTTTCGTGACCGACATCGCCGCCGATAAACTCACGCATATCAATTATGCCTTCGCCAATATTTCGGAGGAGGGCGAAATTCTGCTCGGTGATGAATGGGCAGATATTCAGTTCCCCTATCCCGGCGAGGAAGGCTCTACAGGCTTACTCGGCAATTTTCACCAACTGCAACTGCTCAAAGAAGCGCATCCCGGCTTACAAACGCTGATTTCAGTAGGCGGTTGGACGTGGTCGGATCGCTTTTCTGATGTCGCGCTGACGGCGGAATCACGCGCTAAGTTTGCGGCTTCCTGTGTTCAGTTCATCATCGATTACGGCTTCGATGGCGTAGATATGGATTGGGAATATCCCACAGGCGGCGGGGAGGAAGGCAATATCGAGCGCCCGGAAGACCCTGAAAATTTTGTGCTGCTGCTGAATGAACTCCGCACACAGCTCGATGCCCAAGGCCAAGTTGATGGACGGCCTTATTTATTAACGATAGCGGTTGGATCCGGTCAGGATGCCTATCAACCGTTGGATTGGACGCGAATTACGCCCCTGCTCGATTTTATCAACGTTATGACATATGACATGAGTGGCAGTTGGAGCGAGCTAACCGGGTTCAACGCCCCCCTTTATGAGTCATCAGCGCAGCTTATCGAAGGACTAAGCACCGATTCTGCCTTGCAAGACTTTCTTGCCCTAGGCGTTCCGGCGGATAAAGTGGTGATGGGGGTGCCTTTTTATGGAACGGGTTGGCAAGGAGTCGGTGCGGAGAACAACGGCTTATATCAACCGCATACTGGCGCGATGGAAGCGATAGGCGGCATGAATTATGTTAATCTGGTCGCCAATTATATAGACACCTATCAGCGCTTCTGGGATGATACAACCCAAGTACCCTGGCTCTACGATTCGGCATTAGGCACGATGATTAGCTATGACGACCCCGAATCACTCACGCTGAAAGCCGCTTACATCCGCGAGCATAACTTAAGCGGAATTATGTTCTGGGAACTCAGCGGTGATACTGATGATGCGGTGCTGCTGACGACGATTTACGATGTTTTGAACGGGGAATAAAGCCTTTTTGACCTGACCTCTAAATATCGACAGCTTCTACATCGACCAGCGCATGAAATACGCGTATACCCGTCGCGCCGCCGTAAGCATTCACGCTAACATTAGAGAGTATAAAAGTAACAACAATCATCGATAAAGTGAGCAAAAATGCCTTTGGGCGCATCGCGTATTCTCTGTAAGTCAATGAAAATTCATATCGTAAAGTGTAACCAAAAGCGGCGCGTTAGCCACTGACTATAGTTAGCAGCAGAGCGCTGACAAAATAAGGAGCGACCAAAAGATCGCCCCTCATAAAGCCTTACGACATTCCATCGGTCAAATAACGACTCTGGTCATCCCAATCATGCACCTACCGGCGCGTGCCAGACTAAGGTGCCTTTTTCCATCGACTCGGCGGGGAAACTCACCAGGTCAATCCGCCAGGGTGTGAGCTTTAAAAGTCCAAAATTTTCATGGTCAGGACTCACGAAGGTAGATGCGGGATCATACCCCAATGGCGGCGGCGCATCTTTAAACATAGGACTTTCGCTCACGCATTTACCCCACCCCTAAATCCCCTCCCCATTGCATGGAGAGGGGACTTCAAGATGCGTTTTTCTCCCCCTCTCCAAGTATTGGAGAGGGGGCCGGGGG
>DAOTTO010000383.1:0-11387 GCA_034437895.1 Anaerolineae bacterium
AATCACTAAAAACTAAGCTATGACTTCTTTTTCGCTCAATCAGTTTTTGATGCTCTATATGTGGTTTCCTTTGGCGGTGCTGCTTGGGTTTTTGCTACTCATCGCCCGATTTTATGAGCGATTTTCTGGGATGCGGACGGGATTTCGTCTTTTTATGTTGGTGATTGTCTTGTTCGGGGCGGCGGTTGTGCGTTATGCCGGGGTAGATAGTATTTCCAGCGATGGCTTGGCGGATAGCTTTTTAGCATCGGGCGGAGTCTTGTTGTTTTGCTTGTGTGGGCGGCTATATTGGCTCATGATTTTTCGGCGTAAGGAAGACCCAACATGATTGTGGGTATGGGCTTGCTAGGGGCGTTGGGTATGGCTTCTGTTAGTATGGCGCTGATTGTGTTAGCCGAGTTGAGCCGTAAGCTGGGTCATGTGACTCGTGCTGCTCCTTACTACCGAGGATTTTATGTGGCGGCTGCGCTGGTGGCGGTTGGCGCGCTGGCACGGTTGGCGCATGTAAATTCTTCATTGGCGTTTCTAGCGAATTTGCATCACAATAAAGTGTGGGTACTATTGTATAATGGCGCTCCGGCTACTGGGGTTACGCTGGGGGTTTTCCTCGCATGGCGTTATTGGAGTTGGCTGTTGGCAGAGCGCGATTAAACGCAAATTTTGATGAAGAGTTAGAGTGGAAAACGTTACCTCAATACGCCTTAGTGAAGGCGCAATCTTATCGGGCAATCCCCTCTCGGAAGCGGTTAGGGCGCTGCCTAAAATTGAACTGCATCGCCATTTAGAGGGTTCAGTTCGTCTGGAAACGCTCGTGGATATTGCTCAACAGCACGGCATTGAAATGCCGGAGTATGAGCCGGAGACGCTGCGCCCCTTTGTGCAGATGATTCCTGACGAACCGCGCACTTGGCAAAATTTCCTTGCTAAGTTCAAAGTACTTCGGCAGTTTTTTCTTTCGCCGGGGATTATTACGCGCATTACCCGTGAAGTGATTGCAGACGCAGCATCAGACAACATCAAATACATGGAACTGCGTTTTACCCCGCAGGCTTTGTGCCAAGTCAGTCGGTGTATGCCTGAAGATGTCGTCGCTTTGGTGTGCGAAACAACTGCTGCTGCTGCCACCGAACACGGTATTGATGTGCGCTTAATTGTCTCGATTAATCGTAACGAAAGCCTAGAAATTGGTGAGCGCGCCCTTTATGCCGCGCTCGATAATCGTCATCATGGGGTCGTCGGGTTTGATCTGGCAGGGAATGAATCGGGCTACCCGGCGATACCCTTCCGTGATCTTTTTAAACAAGCGCAAGTAGGCGGGTTGGGGCTTACGCTTCATGCGGGTGAATGGGAAGGCGCACAAAGCGTTTGGGATGCGGTTGGCAATCTCGGCGCAGAGCGCATCGGGCATGGCATCCGCGTATTAGAAGACCCCGGTGTTGTACGTGTGCTGATGGAACGCGGCGTTGTTTTGGAAGTTTGCCCCACAAGTAACGTGGATAGTGGGGTGGTCACGAGTTTTAGCGCTCATCCTATCCCGTTGTTGATCGAACATGGCTTGAAGATTACACTCAATACGGATGATCCTTCTGTTAGCGGTATTACCTTGAGTGATGAAATTGATCGCACGATGGTTCATCTGGCATTCACGATGGATGATGTAAAACAGCATACCCTCATCGCGGCTCATGCGGCTTTTTTGCCGAATAAAGAACGAGCTGCGTTGGTAGCAAAATTTGAGCAGTGGCTCTATCCCTGATGATCCAACTCGGTGACATTCGTATTCATCTGATAAATGACGGAGATACCTTGGTTGATCCCGGCGGCATGTTTGGCCTTGTACCGCGCGCCCTTTGGTCAAAGTATTTTGAGCCGACCCCCCAACACCTGCTTCCATCGATAGAAATGTGCCTCTTGGTACAAGTTGGCGACCAAAATATCGTGATTGATACGGGATTAGGCAATAAGCTGGATGAAAAACGCCGCGCCATCTGGCATTTGGCACGTCCTAAGGGTGGCCTGCTTGAGGGTTTGGCGCGGGTAGGATTACAGCCAGAAGACATACATTACGTCATTGATACCCATTTACACGCCGATCATGCGGCGGGAAATACGTATTTTGGTGAAGACGGACAAAGCATTCTGCCGACTTTCCCGAATGCTGAATATGTTGTCCAGCGGCGTGAATATGAAGATGCGATGCAGCCCAATGAGCGCACTGCCGCGACTTATCATCCGATCAATTATCAGCCGCTTCTGGAAAGTGGACAGATGCGGCTGCTAGAAGGCGATACAGAGATTGCTTCCGGTGTATGGGGTATCGTGACGCGGGGACATACGCCGGGTCACATGAGCATTCTATTCCAGAGTGATAACCAATATGCACTGTTTACGTGTGATTTATCCAGCTATGCCGTCCATTTTGAAAAGCTCGGCTGGATGACGGCCTATGATGTTGAGCCGCTGCACACCCTAGAAAATAAGCGCCGCTGGCAAAAATGGGCGCTGGAACATGACGCATTGTTGATATTTCCGCACGAACCTAAACGCTACGCGGGAAAATTGACGCATGACGAGCGTGGCGGTTTGGTTGTACTGCCGATTGACGAGCCATTTGTCTAGCCTTTTTCGACTGGTCTACGGAGCAGTAAATTATCTATCTGACGAGGTGTTAGATACCTGCCTTTGTGGATTTCGATATTATTCTGTAGTTCAACCATTCTTAAAAAGAAGTTAGTATATGTTTGGTCAAACTCCTTGGGAATATCTTGCTTCGGCATATTGAGAAGTTTAAGTGCATCCCAAGCGCGGCTATCGTAGATGAAGAATAAAGCAGGCAAATGAAAATGGAGATATTTAGAAGCAAATGATCGCTTTTCTTGCCCCGAAATATTTCTAGTGAGTTGCGTTAGGATGTGGTGTGTTTTGAGAATAAGGGCCTTATTATCCTCGGTAATCTTTTCTTGCGTTTGTAATTGGCGTATCGAATTATCTAATTCAGATGCGCGAAGTTCTGGAGCTACTTTATCTCTGTAGAATGCATCTGTTTCCAGCAAAATTTCATTTCCTATAGGTCTTCTCCTTTCAATTTCTGCTGAATAACTACGTCCTATCAGCCACACTTTCGCTGCTATGATTTCCTCATTATCATGATAAGGATTTTCTCGACATAAGCGATAAAGAATTTCGTTGCCGAAATCCCAAAAGTCGGTATCACATGGTTGGTTTATCAGGTCAATTGAAGACAGGTAATCATAGCTCACTTATTGACGATCCTGCCATTCCTGAATAGTTTCCGCCAGAAATGCGCGTACTTCATCATCAGCGACATCGCCCACACTGTCATAATGAGTGCCATCGACTTCAATACTTACACCGCCACCCGGCGCGGAGAGTACATGGATACTGCGACCCTCATAGCCATCGGTGTGGCGTAATTTGTGCTGAAGGTAGGTTTCAATGGCGGCAGCAATATTGAGTTCTGGTATCGGCACGGACTCAAATTTAGCGCGTCCACCTAAAAAGCCACTCTTTTGTGGTTTAATCCCATCTTCAATCTTATAAGTCGGCAGTGCGCCGGGAATTTTCCCGCTGGCATCAAGGGGGGGTGGACTGCTGGCGGTGCGTGGGGCAGCAGGCTTCGGCTCGATGGACGCGCCTAATTTCGGTTGTTCGGCTGCGAGTTCTTCTGCGATGGGTGCAGGTGGATTTTCATCCGCTTTAGTGACGACATCTGATAGTTCCCGCATGACTTTGACAAATTTCTCTTTAACCTCTGGCGAATCGACCAATGAGCGATAGCCTACATTTTCGATGTGGACAATGAGCCGACCATCACGCGGGTCGCGCAGAACAGCGACAATTTCCTTAGCTTCTACCGTTTCCCCAGAACGCAGTTTAACCCGGTACGTTCCGCTGCCTCGGCTGATGGTGGGTTTAGCAGTAAGCTGTGCGGGTGGAATGACAGGGGCTTCTTTACGCAGGGTGGAAGTATCCAGCAGGAGGTTTAAATCCGGCATCAAATCATCTTCCTCTACTGAGAGCGCAATTGCTTGCAGCGGTGAGTCTTGGATCGTAATGGCAGGTGCAGCCATTATTGCCTCGGCGGGGGCAGCCATCGCTTGGGCTACCTTTTCTTGAGCTTTTTTGCGGCGTGGTTTGATGAAGGCAAAATAGACGAAAGCTGTAATCAACAAAAGAGCCGATATGCACACCTGTATAATCAACGAAATGGGGATTTGTTGAACAAATTCACCGAGCGAGTCAAATAAAATCATCGTTTTGCTCCTTGATGAGAATGACAAAAGGGCATTATTGCGCTGCATCCTCTGCATCTACGCGGTTTAATAGTATGGGCTGGCAGGTGGGGCAGTAATGGGTTCCACGCTGCGCCACGCGCATTTTTTCGATGGTGCTGCCGCAGTTAACGCAGGGCTGTCCATCACGCCCGTAGACATAAAAATGATCTTGCGAACTGCCTTTTGTGCCGTCGGGCTTGCGATACCAATTGATGCTCGCGCCTTCATAATCGATTCCAGCGTTGAGCGCGGCGCGTACTGTGTTATAAAGTCGGCTAATTTCGTCCGTGCTGAGTTCGTCTGAACGGCGTAGGGGATGAATGCCAGCACGGAATAGGCTTTCATCTGCATAAATATTGCCGACTCCAGCGATGAAGGTTTGGTCGAGAAGCAGCGCCTTGATATTTTTTGAGCGTCCGTGCAGTCTTTCTCGGAAAGCGGCTTCAGTGAATATGTCGGTGAGTGGCTCCGGCCCTAATCCGCCCGTGATCTTTTCTGGATCGTCGGTGAGATAGACCTTGCCGAATTTGCGCGAGTCGGAAAAGCGCAGTTCTTGTCCCTCATCTAAGCCGAGCCGGAAATGCACCCAACGGTCTGCATCATGAACGGCTTCGCTTGGGGTGACGTAAAGCCGCCCTGTCATTTTAAGATGGACGATCAAGTAATCATAATCGAGTGCCGCGATGATATATTTGGCGCGGCGTTCCACCCCACGAAAGGTTTGCCCGGCGATACGCGCAGCGAATTCTTCCGGCGCGGGACTGTGAATGGTCTTCGCCCAATCGTAGGACATGGATTGCACGGTGCGTCCGATAAGCGGGAGACGCAGACCGCGAACAACAGTTTCGACTTCTGGTAATTCTGGCATGATGTTATTTTAATCGCAAAATGGTTGAATGATAATAAAAGGTGATGAGTAGTACAAAAATCTTACAATTGCGGATAGTTTCCCTAAATAGAGTTGGTAGATGCAAGGATCGTCATCAAGACCTCATGGATTGACCCTGCCACCCTAGCAGGCGAGTGTTGTACCCAACGGTGGTCAAGCTGTGGCGAGACTTCAAGCCGCAGTGTTTTCACAGGTCGGGTGAGATAATAAACGACATCCTCCCAAACACAGGCGGCAAACAACATATCACTTGCTTGGAAATGCTCAGTGTTTTGCGAACCAAATGTCTACTTATGAGACACGAGGTCAAGTTGGTAGGCTCAACACAGGGGTTTCCAGTTTTGCTCAGACTAGTCACATGACAATAAGTGATCCGAATCGATATCCACCCCAACCATCGGATAAGACCAGTGGTGAAGTACTGGAATGGGCAGGGCGTTGTTTGACTTGTTGCTACAGAAGGATAGCCGCATCGGTTTCGATCTGGACAATCCCCTGTTCGACATCCAACGCCAGTATTTGCCTTTATCGGCTGTTACTATGCGCTCGTCGCCCTTTTTTATGGCACACATACGCCCACAAACCATCAATTTGAACTTGAATGATGTGATAATCATTGAGCAAAATCGTTTCTACTTGTTGAGCATGAAGAGCTGCTTCACGCAAAAAGGATAGCTCGGAAGTCATTTAAATTAACCTGAGTTTCGGACAGTGTTTTCATTCTATTCCCACCCCTAAATCCCCTCCCCACTTCGTAGAGAGGGGACTTAAAGAACCATTGTGAGCCGTTTTTCTCCCCTTCGCCATGCAATGGAGAAGGTGTCGGGGGATGAGAACATTATAAAAGTTAATCAAAGTGCGCTATCCAAAACTGAGGTTAAATTAGCGTGATAGCGTATAGGCCATCGCGTAATATTCTTCCGAAATCGGGCGCGTTTTCGTCGTCACATCCTCTAGAAGAACGTTGCTAATCACCCGTCCGTCCAACCCTACCATCACGCCGGATTCCCCCGCGACGATCCGTTCTAAGGCTGCCACGCCCATGCGCGTCGCCAGCAGACGGTCAAAGGCGCTTGGGCTGCCGCCGCGCTGAATATGACCCAAAATCGTGATGCGAATCTCGAAGCCCGTGTCATGGCTGTTAAGATAATCTGCCAGTTCGGTGATTTTATACGGTGCGCCTTCCGCGATTACGGCGATGGCGTGGGATTTCCCGCGTGTGTAGGCATCCTGCATCGACGCGGCAACTTCCTGCATCGTCAAGGCTTTCTCCGGCGTAACCACAACTTCCGCGCCACCCAAAATACCGCCCATGAGCGCTAGATAACCGCAGTTCCGCCCCATCACCTCTAATAAAAAGGCGCGATTATGCGAAGTCGCCGTATCGCGGAGACGATCTAACGCATCAAGAATGATGTTCAGCGTCGTATCAACGCCGATACTCATATTCGTTCCCCAGATGTCATTATCAATGCTCGCTGGAATGCCAATTGTGGGGATGCCGAGCTTTTGCAGCGCCATCGCCCCACGCAAGCTGCCGTCCCCACCGATCACGATCATCCCTTCGATTTCATGCTCATTAAGCCGCCGCACCGCTTTACGCTGTCCTTGCGGTGTCTTAAATTCTTCGTTACGCGCTGTTTGTAAAACCGTCCCGCCGCGCTGCAAAATACCGCTGACTTCACGGCTGGTCATCAAACTCATATCGCCGTTCAGCAGTCCAGTATAGGCCTGCCGAATGCCGTAAACCTCAATCCCATGATCCATGCCAGCACGCACAACCGCCCGAATAGCTGCATTCATGCCCGGTGCGTCGCCACCACTTGTCATTATAGCGATTCGCTTCATCGCGTTTACTCCCCTGTTTCAAAGTGCTGCCACAATGCGGCAACTATTTTGCCGATTTTTCCGGCTATTATAACGCACTAGGTTTAAATAGAGGTTATCACATCCACAAAAAACCGCCACACAACAGCACAGCCTTATTTGGATGAAACGCACAACGATAGGCTTAAGTGCCAGCCTTAATCATTAGGTGTAAAAACACGGATATTCTTCTTATCCTCTACAATAGCTATCAGATCGCGTATCAATTCATCGCAGTAACCTGTTGTATGGTTGGGGAACTCCATCGTTTGGAGACGTTTCTTCATCTCAACCGCGATTGAGAAGCTATCATTTCCCGGATAAGAAGTCAAAATTGCATGGACTTTACGCAGCCGCCGCCGATCTGTATCATCATCACCCGAACGTGGCAAAAAGATCTTTAACCGCCGTTGGATAGGGGCATCATAGTCAAATCCATACGGATCATAATTATCAATAGAAGGGGTGTCCCAGACGAGTGATCCCCCTTCCGCAGCTAACTGTGGTTCAACCGAAGGCGTGAGAACAGCCACTGCGCCCTGCGTTGCGGGAGCAATCGACTGAACCATTTCGGCTTCAGGCTCAGGGATAGAACGGGCAATTTCGCCTGTTTCTTCATCATACTCAACACCGTAATCACGCGCTTGAAAAGTTTCATAATTAAGCGGCGGCGGCTCGTCATAGCTCCCGTTAGAAACAGAATCCTGCCATACAGGACGGTATTCATCAGGCAGTGGCGTTCTGCCTCCCTCTGCCGTCATAATTGTGAAGTTCTGCGACATCCCCTCGCCGATAAGCTGCACCGGATCACGCGAGGTATCAAATTTTCCCGTCACCTTCACAACTTCCCCAGAAGCTAGGGGCGGTAAATCCCCACTTTCGATCATGCGCTCAACTTTTTCATAAGCACGCGGGAAGAAGACTACATCAATCACACCGCCCGTATCGTGCCAATCTTCAATCTGAAGGATCGCCATCGCGTCATTATCTTTGGTAAAACGCTTTCTAAAGCTGGTAATTTCACCCGCGATGCTCACCTGCCTACCGTTAAAACCGACTTTTTTATCTTCGTCCTTTAAATGTGCCACCCGATTCGTATTCGACTGCTCTAACTGCACCCGATATTTATCCACCGGACGACCCGTTACATAAAGGCCGAGCAGCTCTTTTTCCCATTTGAGCATTTCTTTGGTGGTCGCTTCTTTGCCCTGCGGAATAGACAGCATATCTTCCGCGCCGCTGCCACTCATCCCACCGAACATATTCATCTGCCCGACTTCCAAATCCTTATGATAATTGGCGCTAAACCCGACCATACGCTCGACGGCATTCACCAACTGTGAGCGACTGCCGAATTTTTCTAATGCGCCCACCATCGCTAAACTTTCTAACGTGCGCTTGCCCACCTGCCGCAGATCGACACGACGGCAAAAATCTTCTAAATCTTGGAATGCGCCGCCTGATGATTCACGCGCATCTACAATCGGCTGGAGCGCACCCGCACCTGCATTTTTGATCGCCGCCAATCCAAAGCGAATGCCACGCAGACCCGTTTGCGGATCGGGCTGAATGTCAAAATTGATCGCGCTGTAATTCACATCTGGCGGCAAAATCGGGATTTTCAGCCGTCTTGCTTCTTCCAAGAAGATGCCAATCTTGTCGGCATCGTCTCGATGCACATATAAAAGCGCTGTGACGTATTCTTCGGGATAATGTGCCTTCATATAGGCCGATTGAATGGTCAACACGGCATAATCGGCGCTGTGGCTCCGGTTAAACCCGTAATTGGCAAATGTCTCGATTTCTTTAAAGATTTTCTCGGCAGTTATAGCATCAACCCCATTATCGGGTCCCTGCTTGATGAAAATCTCTTTATGTTTAAGGAGGTCTTTGTCCTTCTTCTTCGATACGGCACGGCGCATCAAATCCGCATCGGCTGGCGAATAGCCAAACAACTCCATCGCAACCTGATTGATCTGTTCCTGATAGACGATAATTGCATAGGTATCATGCAGAATTTTACGCAGCTTCTCATGCAGATAAACGGGTTGTTCGTCGCCATGCAAGCGCCGATTATAGGCCGGAATAAATTCCATCGGGCCCGGACGATACAGTGCCACCCCCGCGACGATATTTTCAAATTCACGCGGGCGCATATCGCGTAACATCTGCTGCATCCCTGTGCCTTCAAGCTGAAATACGCCAACCGTCTCGCCACGCCCCATCAGTTCAAACGATTTGTCCAGATTAGCTATATCTTTGGGAGTTAAAACTGGGTCATCATGCCGGTAGGGAATATTATTCATATCATAGTAAATGCCGTGATACTGATTGACCAACTCACAGGCTTTTCGCAGAATCGCCAATGTGGAAAGCCCCAAAAAGTCGATTTTCAGCAGGCCAATCGCCTCGCATGTCTCCATCGGAAACTGCGTGACGGCTTTCAGCGCACTTTCTTCCAGCAGGGCTTTCGCTTTTGCCTTATTTTTACCTTTCACCGTCACCCGATGCAGCGGCAGATATTCCACCAGCGGTCTATCGCCAACAATCACCCCCGCCGCATGGACGGAAGTATGCCGCCGAGCGCCTTGAAGTTCCTTAGCGGAATCAATCACTTCACGCAAATGCTCTTCTGTATCATATAATTTCTGCAAATCAGGATTCAGTTCGACGTATTCCTGAATGGTCTTTTGTTTGGCATCCTGTGGAATGAGCGCCACAATACGGTTGACTTCGGAAAGCGGCACCGCCAAGGCCCGTCCGACATCCTTAATCGCCGCCTTCGCGCCCAACGTCCCGAAGGTGATAATCGAGGCGACTTTTTCCTCGCCATATTTACGCGCAGTATAGGCAATCATCTCGCCGCGCCGATCATCAGGATAATCAATATCAATATCAGGCATACTCACGCGCCCCGGATTCAAAAAGCGCTCGAACAGCAGGTTATTCTGCACCGGGTCGATATTGCTAATCCCCAAGCAGTACGAAACCAAACTCCCCGCGCCCGATCCACGCACATTCCACCAAATATCGGCGTGACGGGCATATTCACATAAATCCCACACAATCAAGAAATAGGTGTTAAAACCCATACTCCCGATAATCGAAAGTTCGTGGTTAAGCCGATCCTGTAATATCGACTCATTTTTGCGTGACCCAAAGCGCCAATCCATACCTAAGTTGCACAAGAAACGCAGGTAGCTTTCCGCATCAAATCCTTGCGGAACTGGGAATGTCGGCAGATGATAGCCTTTTCGGTCAAGATCAATCTCGCATATTTCCGCAATTTTGCGCGAATTGTGAATCGCGTCGGGGATTTCTGCAAAGTGCTGCCACATTTGCTCGGTACTGCTTAAATAATAGCTGTTATCAGACATCCGCAGCCGTTTTGTATCGGTTTTAAGGCTGCCTGTTTGGATGCACAAGAGCATATCGTGGGCATCATAATCTTTTTCCAGCACATAATGCACATCATTCGTCGCTAAAACGCCAACGTTGGTATGATTACTCTGGTTGTAATCATAAATCCATTGATTGACCGTCCCAATTTCGGGGATGTCGTGCTTTTGGAGTTCGAGATAAAAGTTTTCCTCGCCAAATACATCCCGATACCAGCCAATAAGTTCATGAGCAAGCTCATCTTTACCATCCAAAATAGCGCTCGGCACTTGCGCGGCGAGGCAGCCAGAAGTGGCGATAAGTCCTTCTGAATGGGCAGCGAGAAATTCCCGGTCAATGCGCGGACGATAATAATAACCCTCAAGCTGGGCGGCGCTGGTGATCTTCAGCAGATTTTGATAACCCGTCTGATTTTTCGCCAGCAGCAGCATGTGATACGGACGTTTATCTTTTTGTGGGTCACGATCGGTCATACGATTCGGCGCGAGATAAGACTCTACGCCGATGATGGGTTTAATCCCGGCTTCTTGGCAGGCATTGTAAAAATCCATAATGCCAAACATCGTGCCATGATCGGTAATCGCCAGTGCGGGCATGTTCATTTCTTTCGCTCGACTGACCAATTTCTTGATGCGGCTTAGGCCATCTAACAGCGAAAATTCGGTATGTACGTGTAGGTGAATAAATGGTTCGTTATCAGTCATGGTTTATCAAGCGATTTTTGAATTAGATCGGACTGGCTTGTTACAAAATCATGTCAAGCGTGTTTCGGTAGAACAATTGTAGTATACACCCAGCGCGGTAGGTTGGGTAACATAAATCGTGTGGTTGTTTTTTCTTATTGTAGCAGGCGCATCACTCTTGGCTCAACATAGCGCGTACAGTATCCGCAATCGTGTAAAAATCCGGCAGTTCCTTCTGAATTAACGTTGGGATAT
>DAOTTO010000384.1:0-10760 GCA_034437895.1 Anaerolineae bacterium
GTTCCCTTCGACAATAATCTGGCGGAACGTGATCTTCGCATGATGAAGGTGAAGCAAAAAGTGTCTGGGTGCTTCCGCACCTTCCACGGGGCGCTGGTATTCTGCGCTGTCCGTAGCTATCTTTCGACGGCTCGCAAACACGGCTATTCCATGTTCTCCGCTTTGGTCGATGCTTTTTCCGACTCGCCCTTCACCCCTGAGTAGTTACTTAGTTTTTAGTGATTAGTAGGTAGCCCAAGCTCAGAATTAGCAATCAGCTTTATAACCCCGTTTAAGTCCCAAAGGCACAAAAGCCGTAAACTAAAAACTGATTACTTAGGACTGAAAACTATTCCCTACGTTCTGTTTTCAGAGGTCGGCTCGACGATCACTTCCACCAGTTCATAGTCGGATTTGGTCTTACCCTTATTGGTATCAGTTGCATACGACTCGATAAGTGTGACCCGCGTACCCAAGCTCGGCAGTTCATACCGAGTCGCCCACTTGCCGACAGTTTGCACATTACGGATGTAGGCCATCCGCACATGCTGATCCATCCCGCGAATCTTGCCTTTTGCTTGCCCAAATTTCAGCTTGCTCAAGTCCTTTGCAAGGTCTTCACGTTCCTGTTGGTTGAGATAATTTGCCATAATGTTCTCCTTATGCGCTTTCAGCCATCAGCCGTCAGCTTTCAGTTAAAATATCAAATTACAGAAAGATAGAAATAGGACTTACGCAGTTGATGGGTTTTGTAGTAGGGGCGACTCGCCGAGTCGCCCCTACGGAAAATCTCGCTGAACTGCGTAACTTCTATAAAAATAAAGCCTGCTGTGTTTCTTTGCGTGCTTAGCATCTTTGCGGTTCAATAGATTGTTATCGTTATCCCGCGTACCTATTGTATAATCTCTAAGGCAGATAGCCAACGAGAAGTTTGATGTTTAATCTCAATACCACCCGCACCGTCGGCGAAATCACCACCTATATTCGCACCCTGCTCGATCAAGACTCGGTTTTGCAAGATGTCTGGATTTCCGGTGAAGTCTCTAATATGAAGCGCCATACCTCCGGGCATTGGTATTTTACGCTCAAAGATGCCCAATCGGAACTCAAATGCGTCATGTGGCGGTCTAGCGCTGCCCGCCAGAGTGTCGTCCCCAAAGATGGCGATGCCATAGAAGCGCACGGTAAAATCACGGTTTATGAATCGCGCGGCGAATATCAGCTTTATGCCGATCTCGTGCGTCCGGTGGGCATGGGTGATCTTTATCTGCAATTTGAACGGCTTAAAGCCCGTCTGAATGCCGAGGGATTATTCGACTCGGAGCGCAAACGCGGCTTCCCAATCTTTCCGCTGCGGATTGGTATCGTCACCTCGCCCACTGCCGCCGCCTTTCAGGATGTGCTGAACGTTCTGCGCCGTCGCTTTCCGTTGGTTGAGGTCGTCCTTAGTCCAGCGATGGTGCAGGGCGCGGAAGCGCCGCCCACGATTGTCGCCGCATTGGAGCGCTTGAATATTTATGGCGAACTCGACGCGATTTTGCTGTGTCGCGGCGGGGGCAGCATCGAAGATTTATGGCCTTTTAATGATGAACGGGTCGCCCGTGCCGTCGCGGATAGCCGCATTCCCGTGATCACCGGAGTGGGGCATGAAACCGATTTTACGATTGTCGATTTTGTGTCGGATTTACGTGCGCCTACACCGTCCGCCGCCGCCGAAATGCTCACGCCCGACATCGCCGAGATGAAAGAATCACTGCGCCGCCTTGATGAGCGCCTGACGGGAATGGCGTATGATGCCGTCATCAATCGTCAGAATCGCCTAGAAGCGCTGCAAAAAACACTCGGTTACATCTCACCGCAGAACGCCATCCGCACAGGCCGCCAGCGGATCGACGAACTCAACGTCCGTATGATGGCTCACCAACGCGCCTCCATCACCTTGCTGCGTGAACGACTCATCGGCAAAACCGCCGCGCTCCATGCCGCGAATCCCGAAGCGATTTTGTCTCGCGGTTATGCCATCATTACCAACCGCGACGACGGTCAGCGCATTGCGTCGCAGCAAGACGCAACACCCGGAGAACGTATTCTTATCCAACTCAAAGACGGTCAAGTTAAAGCCCGTATCGAGGATAATCAAAATTATGAACAGCGCCGCCTCCTTTGAAAACCCATCTTATGAAGATGCTTTCGCGGAATTAGAAGATATTGTTGCACGGCTGGAATCTGGTAAAGCCACGTTGGAAGAATCGGTGATTTTGTTCGAGCGCGGGCGCAAACTCTCCGAATACTGCCAATCGCTGCTGGATAACGCTGAACTTCGCATCAATCAACTGACTGACGATGGTGATTTGATCGCCTTTAACAATTAACAAGTAATGCCAAACAAACCCTAATCCTATGTTTAGGCCAAATAATATCCCAAATTTGGGATAATTAATACGCTTAGGTAAAACGGATGGCCTATAAGATTGCCTTGTAGGGACATGATATATCGCGTCCAAAGCCACCAAAATAGCCACGCCTCTTTGACTTATAATTACGGTGTAATTTCAATCCACTAAAACCAGGAGTAAGGGATGTCACGATTAAATTGGAAAATAGTCTTTCATAAATATGAAATTAGGCATCTCAAAAAATTAATCACGGCGGCGCTCGGCGCGATAATGCTCCAAACGCTTCTTTGTGAAGTAATCCGCTGTGCGATAACGCCGTCGTGTGTATTCAGGGAAGATCATCACCACGAAAGCGACTAAAATGCCGCACAGCGCAAAATATGCGATACTTTGATAATGGTATTTCGCCGCGAAAAATAAGAAAAATGCTGACCCCGCAACCATGCCACTCAAAACAGCACTACGAGAAATAATGGGTGGTCTTTCGGCACGTTTTTTGCCCTCAATCAGCTCAGTAATTTCTTCTTCTAACTTAGCGACCTGCGGATGTTGAGTCTCGCGCAGCATCAAACGCGCCTCCTCATAACGACCACTTGCGATCAATTTTTTGATGGGCGTAATATCACGATTCATAATTATCCCCCTCAAACAAGCTACCGACGACGAAAAATCATACGCGGTACAGTGCGGGCTTCTTCTATCCCTAAAGCTAACGCTAAACCGAAAAAGAGGACACAGCCTACGCCCATGCCAATAAGCGCTGTCGGGACATCCCCCGTATCGATTAAACGCTCCGTCACGAACCACACGCCAATACCCATCCCCAAAGCGGCTGCCAGCGCACGCATCGCCCCATTGACCAAGTAGGAATCGTGTGCGCCTCCCAAGCGGCGGCTCATCAACCACCATAACGCTGCCCCTTCCAAAAGCGTCGTTAGGCTGTTGGATAGCGCCAGCCCTGCAAACGGCCCTCGCGCCAAACTGCCCGGTTCTCCGATGAATTGGATAAAAATAATGCTCAAGACGATATTGGAGATCATCGAAATAAGGCCGACGCGCACCGGTGTCCACGTATCCGAAAGCGCGTAAAACGCCCGCGAAAGCACCTCTAATAAGGCGTGACCCGCCATCCCGAATGCAAAGAAACTCAGCGCCCACGCCGTCGCTGCTGTACTCTCGGTGGTAAATTCCCCACGTTGGAACAGCAGAGCAACAATGGGTCGTCCTAGCACAATCAACCCGACTGACGCTGGAAAGACCAGAAATAAGACACTCCGCAAAGTGCTGGAAAGCCGCTGTCGGAAGCCCTCCATATCGTCCTTGGCCGCCAAAGCCGCCAATGATGGAAAGATCGCCGTACCCGCACTCTGCGCGAGAATACCGAGTGCAAAAAACATCAAAAACCACGCGGTATTCAGCGCGACCTGACTTCCCGCTGCCATACCGGAGGCAAAAGCGACGTTGACGGCAAAATTGATCTGCACCACCGCCAGCCCCAACACACGCGGCCCCATCATCATCATCACTTCGCGTACACCCGGCAAACGTGGCGCGAATAACGGACGCAGCCGCGCTTTAACTTTAAACAAACCGGGGATTTGAATCGCTAAATGCAGCAGCGCCCCTAAAAGCGCCCCCCACGCTAACCCGGTAATGTTGGCTTCGCCCATCTGCGCCAATCCCGACGTATGCGGCAGCGCCGGTGCGATCACCAGCGCACCGATAATCAGCCCGACATTGTTCATACTGATCGCCAGTGAGGGCAGCAAAAACAATTGGTGGGCGTTCAGGATACCCATGAGCAGACCGCTGATGCTGAAAATAACCGTTGTGCTGAGCATCATGCGCGTCAGCATAATCGTGAGCGCTTGCTCATCAGGAGTCGCACGGGGGACGAGCAGACTCGGCACAAGCACAGGCGCAAATAAATAAAGAAGGATTGCGAGGAGGGTCGCTGCCAGCGCGGAAAGCGTCATCACAGCGCTTGCCAACCGCCACGCGCTTGTACGATCTTCCGTCGAGAGATGACGTGTGAATACGGGCAAAAATGATGAGCCGAGCGCCCCACCCGCCACCAGGGTAAAAAGCATCTCCGGGATGCGCTGCGCGGCATAAAACGCATCCAACTGCGAACTCGTGCCGAATGTGGAAGAAAAAACTGCTGTGCGAATCACGCCGAGGATGCCGCTGGCAACAAAGCCCAGCAGTACAACCAATGCCGCCCGTATGACTTGCCGATTAGAAAGCGCCGCTGATGGGGTCATATTTAGGTATAGGGACTAATGACAACAACGCCGGAAAAAATACCTAAATGCTTTTGGTTGCGCGAATAAATAGGCAGTCCTGTACGATTACAAATCGCCGCGATAAAGCAATCCATGATCTCGACCTGATTACTGAGATGAAGTTTCTCAAATTCAGTCATTGCCCATTGTGAATCAACTACTGTTGAATAAACAACTGGATAGAGCGCTAATAATTTTATGGCGTTTTCTTGCTCAATTTTGTTGCGCGTGCCCAAAACAACCTCCATCCGTACCAGTGATGGCAGCGCAAAAGCGCTTCCCTTATTATTTTGCATCCATGTTATGGCAGGTTCATATCCGCGAAGCATATCAATCACAATATTAGTATCAATCAATCCTAAAGCATCGGTCATGACTCGCCTCTACGTGAAGCGCGTTTTCGTAACTCCCGCGCATAGTCTTCACTATCGGCGATGTCGTCTCGATTTGCCCAAACCCCAACCCATCCTGAATCAAGAACTTCCCCTAGTGTCACACCTTTAATTTTGGGCTGACGAACTTTAACCTCAAACTGTCCCGGCTTTAAATCTGCGGGCAATTGAATAATGAGATGCCCATCCTCGGTAAGTTCACCCTCAAAAATCATTTTTTCCATCACATAGCCCCTCTCACTTCATCGCTTTTCAGCCCTCATTATACGCGATAGCGATCTAATTCGCGCTCACGCTCGGCATAATCCGCTAAATACTGCCCGACCAACGCCCAAAATTCCGGGCTGTGGTTAAATATTTTCAGATGAGCCAATTCATGCACGACCACATATTCCGCTAGAGGCTGCGGCACATAGTACAACGCTGTATTCAGCGTGATATTCCCGCGTCCGGAACAAGACCCCCACTTGCGATACATCGTCCGCAGGGTGATACGCCCTACTTCGACATTCATGCGCTTTGCCCACAGGCGCACTAATCGCCGCACACTTTTCGCGTCGTTGTAGGCTGTCGGCGCAATCGGTGGAATATAAGAATCGAGCTTCGCCAGCCCTTCCTTAATGAACTGCTTCAACTGCGGATCGCTCTTTTTAAGCCAGCGTGGGATAAAAACCGCGACTCCACCATCAGGCTTCACGCGCATCCTCATCGTTTTGCGCTGCTGCCGGATTATCTCAACTTCAGGCTTAGGCATTATCTAAATAGCTCTCCAAAAACCCGAACACATCTTCTAATGAGGATACCGAATATCACCTAAATAAAAAAGTGGATGTCTCGTCGGAAACATCCACTTTTCACTTTTAAGTTGTAAGGCTTAACGTGCTAATCCATCGCCCCGGCTAAGACTGTTGCAACATCCGAAGACTGCTGAATCGTCACCGTAGACACATCGATCTGCCGCAGCGACCAAATCGCCGCCACCAACCCGATGAAACCGACGATAAAAACCAAACCGTAAGCAGAATTCACATTCCCAGTAATACCCAACGCCAAATCGCGCACAATGCCGCCGCCGGAAACGCCAAACCCGCGTGAAAATGTGACGACGAGCGTCCAGAAGCCGAGGAACGTCCCAGCACGCCCTGTAGGACTCATGTCCATCATCAGGCCGAGCGTCCCCACATTCCACAAACCAAGTCCAAAACCGAGCAGAATCAGCCCCGGCGTAACGAGGCCACGAATATGCGCGAAGGACGAAAACGCGAACAGCGCATACGTCCCGACCAACAACCACACGCCCCAACGCGACATCGCTGTATTCGTGATTCCCTTATAACGGCGTGACAGAAACAAAAAGCCAATCGTCGCCAAAATCGCCATGCTGCCCCAATAGCCGGAAAAGCGTGAGGTATGCGCGGCATCAATCCCGAATACTTCCCCGCCAAACGGCTCTAAAATCGGGTCTTGCAAGAAAGCAAACGCCATCGAAAGCGCCAGATACCAGAAGAAAAATCGCATCGAGCGGCTTTTCCAGACAAGCGCCAAATCTTTGCGAATGGAGGTTTGCGTTTCAGGATTTGTTGTATCGGCGAGGCTTTCACCGGGTTTAAGGCGGCGTTCTTCACCTAAAAGCGAGAAAAACCACAACGCGCCCATCAACACGCCTGCGATCAAAAACAGATTTTGCAGCGTATCCGGCGTAAAACTCAAGCCAGCGACGGCATTCGTTACAACACCTGCCTCGTCCTTATCCGACGGCAGCAAGACTGAAAACAGGATGCCGCCGATGGTGAAGCCGAGCAGCAAAAACGTCCAGACAATGCCCACAGATCGACCCCGTTGTTCTTTGGGGGAGCGGTCATAGACCAGCGCCAAAAATGTGCTGCCAGAAATCGCATTGCCCAAGCTGAATAGCAGCATCGCCATAATCAGCGTCAGCCAGACCAACGCATCGGCATCCACGCCCCGCGCCAGCGATGCCGTTTGTAAGCCGAGCATAAAGGTGCTGGCGACCATCATCGCCCGACCCAGCCATATCCAGAACAAGCGCCGATACCCGCCCACCGCCCGACGGTCAGAAAACCGTCCCGCCAAAATGCCCAACGGCGCGAGAAAATAACGCAGGCTCGCCAGTAGCCCAACGGGTGTCGCGGCGAAACCAAGATCGGTAATCATGATCCGATTCCACACGCCCGTCATCAACACATCCGCCATACCGGAGCCAAGATGAAAAAATGCAATTTTGATATTCCGCCCTACTGGAAGATTTTCGGGTTCGCTCATTGTAAAATTCTCAATTCTGTAGATTTACACAGATTTTATGTGAGAATTATACCGTTTTAAGCGAAGCCGAGTCAATGAAGATTGTGAAGGAATCTGCAAGAGCGACAAGATAGGGTTGTGACAAAAAGTTAGCCAAATAAGTTAATACCGACAAACCCCTATCTTTAACCCTTTCTCCAGAAACAGGCTGAAGGGGTCTGGGGTGAGGTTAATGAGATAGGCCGCCAAAGGTTGCCAACGCAAGCCAAAATTGGGTATAGTGAAACCATTAATCTATTAACCTTTAAACATAATAAGCAGTTTACGAGCAAATGACCGTTTTATCTTGACCTATACACAAGTGGGAATGATGAAGATGCGGAAGGTTGCCTGAGCGCCGCTGTTGGCTTACACTTTGGCGACAATTCCCCTTATACCCATAGGACACAGAATGAATCAAAAATGGAACAGTGCTGAAAATATCGACACAGCAAAGCAGGTGAAGGTTTTTTCCGGCGGCGCGTGTAACATCCGTGACGGCAACGGCAATCTGCTGCGGAATCAGGAACGCGACAAAATCAACGCTTGGCTGACGAAACGTAACGTGTTGTTCTTCGACCCACAAATCCACCCCGATACACACGGCATCGAATATGATTATCAGGTGCATCACCCGATGGAATTAGTGGCGCGGGATGCGGCGGAAATCAATCTCTTTGAGGTCTCGCCGCGCACCTTCTCCGGCGTGACGAGCATCGAAATCGCCATCGAGGAATTCCGCAAGGCCAAGCCGACGATCATCTTTTTCTCCGACGGCAATAATGATCGTGATTTTATGCCTGCCCATTCGCCGGATGGCTTTCCCCTTTTTATCCCGCATGGTATCCGCGATAGCGATGTAGCTAGACACGCCCATTACAATGAATTGGTCAAGAATGCCAATCGGATGCGCCAGTATTTAATGTTATTCACCGAGCAGTTAGATGCCCTCACCGTGACATTTAATCAACAAAGTTACGAGGGCGATATTATCATCACGCCCTATCGTGTGCATGGGGCGGAGTTATTCCAAGCCGTGATTAATGCCTCCAGCGGCAAGCGCACCAATGTCAATTGTATAGGCGGTGATGCTGCGCGGGATGAACGTGGGAATCCGCGCTTGCTTGCGCCAGAAAATCCGCGTGAGATGGATTTGCGCTCTTATGTCGATCAATATGTTGATGAAGGCAACTTGCTGCGGCGGGCGATCTGCGAATTGGTGCATATCAACGTACTGATGCGCGTCGTCTTTACCCAAGATGCGGCCATCAATGCGCTGGATAATCTGCTGCGCTACAAAGGGCTGATTACGGCTTGATTTGATTCGACAAAAAGGGCGAATAAGCAGCTTCGCCCTTTACCAAGAGTCGGCGGCGAGTCCTCATCCGCGCTTCACAAAAGACAATGCGCCGTCCGCCTTGAAGATGTCATATCGCTCCAGCGCGTAATATTCAAACGACTCCATTCCCTTTAAAATTGCCTCTCGATGGGCGGGTTGGGAAGAGGCTAAGGCCACTTCTTGCTGGCTGTTCCAAAGGCAAAAAGATAAGCATTCGCCGCTGCTTAAAGGCGTTCCAATCAAAGGCTTCTTGAACTTGTCAAGAGCGCGGCTAAGGGAAAACAAAGTCTTAACATAAGCGCCATTAAGGGGATGTAAGGGGTAATCGGATGTATATCACGCAGATTGGAAAAGGCCGAGTGGTTCAAAACGGCGACTCGTATCGCCTCGACCTCCCGCCCGTGAACCGTGAGCGTTATCACGACGCGCAAATCAGCAGTTATCAGACGCGGTTAGACTTCAGTTTTACGCCGCCGCTGCGGATGACCGTCCGCGCTTATACTGAAGGGATGATTCAGGGTACGGCAGGCTTCGGTTTCTGGAATCATCCGTATGTGCCGGGCGAACGCGGATTCCGTCTCCCGAAAGCGGTCTGGTTTTTCTTCTCGTCGCCGCCGAATAACATGGCGTTGGCGCTTAATGTGGCGGGGAATGGCTGGAAAGCGGCAACATTTGATGCGACTCGCTGGCAATTTTTCGCCTTATTGCCCACCGCGCCGCTTGGCTTTCTGATGATGCGCGTACCTGCTTTATACCGCCGACTGTGGCCCATAGGTCAACGGGCGATTGGCGTAAGCGAACATCTGTTGGACTCCGCGCTGCTGACTCAGTCGCACGACTATGCGCTGGAATGGCGTAAAGACGGCGTGGCCTTTGCTGTGGATGGCGTGACGGTGCATGAAACACCCTGTTCGCCGCGTGGTTCGCTCGGTTTTATCGCGTGGGTGGATAATCAATATGCCGTTATTACGCCGCAGGGCAGCTTTGGCTTTGGGCTGCTTGATGTGCCACAAGCACAATCGCTCATTGTTGAGCAAATCAAGATTGAATCACTGAAAGACAACATTTAGGAAAATTATGCCGACAAAAGCCCAGTATCACACGCTTGACTTTCAACATCTTACGCCTGATGAGCAGGCGGCGCGTTCCAGTGAATTTTTAGCGCGGATGCAGCAGCGGCGCACCGTGCGCGATTTTTCCAGTCTGTCCGTACCGCTTGAGTTGATTCAGAATGCGATTGCCACAGCGGGAACAGCGCCATCCGGGGCAAATCAGCAGCCTTGGTCATTTGTGGTTGTGAGGAATGAGGAAATCAAACGCCAGATTCGCAGCGCGGCGGAAGTAGAAGAAAAAGAGAGCTACGAAAATCGCATGAGTGGGGAATGGCTGGAGGCACTGGCGCATCTCGGTACAGACTGGCACAAGCCGCATTTAGAAGATGCACCGTATTTGATTGTCGTTTTCGCACAGATTTACGGGCTGCGAACTGATCCCGACACAGGCGGACAGGTCAAATTTAAGCATTATTATGTGCAGGAGTCGGTAGGGATCGCGGTGGGGATACTGCTGGCGAGTCTGCATCTTGCCGGACTCGCCACCTTGACACATACGCCCAATCCAATGGGCTTTTTGAGCGAAATTCTAAAACGTCCCTCGAATGAACGTGCTTATGTCGTTATTCCAGTAGGATATCCAGCAGAGGGTGCAAAAGTCCCCGTTACCATCAAAAAACCGTTAGAAGACATTATGATTGTGCTTTAACCCGCAGCGAATCCAGAATATTCTGGAACGTCGTCACCAGTGGATTGGACTGAGAATCCGCCGCATACGTTTCCAGCACGACCAGATAGGGCGCACGATTTAAGAAATAGACATCAGTCTGCCCTACTGGAAACTGCGGGTCTGTCTCACCCTGAAGGCGATAGCTGCGGCGGATCGTTCCATCCGGGGCGGCGGCTTGCCGCTGTTGCTGCTGTTTTTGGCAAGCTGCGCCTCTAAATACTCGATACGCGCTGTGAGCTGCTCGATGAGTACCTGTTGTTCTTGGATAATGGCAAGGAGTTCTGCT
>DAOTTO010000385.1:0-3281 GCA_034437895.1 Anaerolineae bacterium
ATAGCGGCTACGGTGATGGCTTCGTCAAAATGCTGGCTCATGAAGAGCGCCATCTGGTTAGCCCGATTATCGCTGATTGCGGCTGGCGTAAGTTGGGTTTGGCTTGATGGCACAGCCGCGCTCATCTGGGCGAAGCGAGAAAAGAGCGATCTGATTTCCATGAGGGCAAGCGCCTCTTGCCCGGCCGCGAAATCGCCTTCCCACCGAGCGAAAAAGCGTAAATCATAGAGTGGTTGCGAATCCAGAAACAGCCTGCCCGACAGCAGCGCTTGCAGGAATGACTAAGGTAGCTCCCAGCGCAACACATGGTCGAGCGGAATCGTCCCCCAGTACAAATGCGTCTCCGGCGCAGACTGGATAACCTGGTGCGGGATCGCTCCCCAGAACAGCCCTATTTCTCCCGCTGAAATCGTGATCTCACGTCCAGCCAACAGGTAAGTGAAGTAACCCTGTTTGATGGCGTTCAGTTCTATCTCGTTGTGGCGGTGCGGCGGGTAAGGCGTTTCCACGCTGCCGCTCCACACGCGCAGACCAAACGCGCTCAGTTCCGATTGTCTGGCTAGTTTCATAGGATACAGGAAAAACAGCACATTATTCTGGATGATTTTTTGGTATCGCAAATATACACTAAATAGAGTAAATATTATCAGGAGAGTTTTTATGTTAACAGCTACTTATGAAAACGTCCCGTATGCTGCCGAACGTACCCCCTACCACCTGACACCGGAACAGGTCGAATTTTTTGACACCAATGGTTATTTAATCCTGCGGAACTGGATTCCGGCTGATCTGCTCAAACGTTTGCAGGATGCAGGCGATGCCTGGATTCAGCAGGGATGGGATTTTCAGGGCGAGGGCAACAGCGCTGACCCGGATTACGACGACTTCCGCTTTGTAGACCGTCCCAGCGGACGGGTGATGTTCCGTGTGAATTATCTGCACAACAAACGTCAAAGCGCCTCATTGGAATTATTGGGCAGCCCACAGGTATTGGCTGTTGCCGAAAGTCTATGCGGACGCAACTTCGTCCCAACTTACGAATCGATGGTGTTCAAAGAGGAAAAAGACGGCGCGCCGATCATTTGGCATCAGGATGCTATTCATCCGCGTAACTACCGCATCTTCAACTACGATGTCTATCTCGATGCCTCGACCACTGAGGGCGGCGCACTGCGCGTACTGGCAAAAACTCAGAGCCATAAACAGGATTTCTGCAAATTAGAAGAACAATATGGCTGGAATCCGCCGAATGTGGTGGTCGTGGAAATGCAGCCCGGTGACGTGTTGCTGCATGATGTGATGGTGGCGCATGGCTCACCCGAAGTCGAAGGCAAAGCCCGCCGTCGCACTTTGTATTATGAATTTCGCGCTGCTGAACAAATCCTGACCGAAGGTCCCTGGAATCGTGAATGGGTTGACCGCCGGATGCGTCTCGTCCCAATTGGGCTTGAAGCGTATCAGACCTCATTTCCCACAAGCGAGCCATTTGAGTGGAAAATCGCTGACGAGTATCGCCCGAATTTGAGCGATGACCATGAGCAGGAACTTAAGATCGCTCACTTGGTACATACCGCACCTGCCTTTTGCAGCGCTGGGGATGTGCCGAGCCAGTCCAAAAATTAAAGGCTACATAAAGGGCAAGGTTAGCCTTGCCTACTTAGAGAACTGATGGTTTCTCTCAATTTACCTCAATTTGACCTAATTGCTCACGAAAAGCCCCGGTCAAAATCATCAGACCGAATGGGATGGCTTATTCCGAGCGATCCCAGTTCGACCCTCCCTGAATTGCAGCGGCAATATCGGGCACAGGTATATTTATGGCTCAAGGATATATTCCCGCCTGCGCGAGTGCTGAAATTCCGTGAGAGGTACTTCCGCGCTTTCGCCGATTTAGGATTACTCAAACCAGGAACCGTGCCTGTGGATGGGATCGGCGCAAAAAATCCTTCAGTAAGTGGTCAAATTCGCAAAATGGAAGCGCAAGTTGTGCGGTGTGCATTGTTCGAAGCGTTTTGCTTTATGCCAGAAATTGTCGAATTTTGCGAAGCCTTTTTAGGTGGTCACACATACCTGCACAAGCGCAAAATGCTTTGTCGTACAGCGGCGGGATCAACATAGAGTAGATCTGCCCATTATGATCTTGTTTACCTGCGCGGCAGCACCGATAAAAGCTTTTACACTTGTTGGGTTCCCTTCGGTGATACACCAGTAGAGATGGGTGGATTAATCTATCTGGAAGGGTCAGATGCAACCGGGCGACAGTCTGAAGCCGAATTTACAGCCCGAAACACTGCATTGCCGCCGGAAGGGCGTATCAGTGCCTTTAATAAGAATATGGAAGAAGGCGGTTAGCTGACCGAAGACCTCAAGGCGCTGGCGGATCGTTTGAATCTACGATGGTTGATCGCCAATTATGAAATCAGGAATATGGTCGTTCACAGCCCGTATATGATTCATGCTGTGAGGACGAATCAGGATCGCTTGGGCAGAATGCGACTGTCTGCTGACATTCGTTATCAACTTGCGGATGACGAGATTGATCAACGGTTGCGCCACGACTCAACACTGACGTAGTTCGCGCCAGTGGTGTCCCTCGCTGACGTGTTTAGCGGTGTCGTAGACGACTTCATGATAGTTCTCCGCCTCGAACCCGTCGAATAAGTCGTGCAGATCCTCGTCCAGTGTTCCTTGATTCCCCTTGACGGGCAGCAAGTAATCCGCGCCTTGTTTGAGAATCGCCGCTGCACTTTCCGTCTGGGTGTTGAGCGCATCCATCGTCACGATGCAACCACGAATATCCAGTGCTGACAGCAGCAACGGGACCGCCGTGATTTCATTGGATTTATCGTCTACTTTACGCTGTCCCAGTACCATCTGGTTTTCGTTTGCCCACGCACTCACCATCCAGATACCCGCTCGCTCATGCGCTCCATCCTGCGACCGCCGCAGTTTCTTCCCGTCCAGTGCCACCCCCTCGCCCTTGTTCAAGGCACACACCTGCTGCGTCCATGCAACAAATTGAGATTGAAACGCGACACTGTCCAGCCAGCGAAATACTCGTCCAAACGTATCATGCGATGGTATCCCGTTGCTCAAGTCCAAAAACGTTGCCAACCATTCCCGCTTCGACTGCCCATAACGCTCGATATCCACCCATGTATCCGCTCCCCAGATAATCCCCAAGATAGCAATGGTGATGAGATTGATGAGCGGATGTTTTCGGTTGCGCTTGTCTCGTGGGGTCTTCTAGCTGGGCAAAGTAGGCGATGATACTCGTCTCT
>DAOTTO010000386.1:0-13686 GCA_034437895.1 Anaerolineae bacterium
CGCTGGAAGTTGTCGTCGGGTATGACACACGATTTCTCTCAGATCGTTTCGCCAGTGAGGTCGCTTGTGTTTTGGCGGCAAATGGAATTATCGCTTGGCTGACACGCACGGATGCGCCAACGCCTGCGATTTCTTATAACGTCAAAGCGAAAAATGCAGACGCAGGCATTATCATCACCGCCAGCCATAATCCGCCCCGCTACAATGGCTTTAAACTCAAAGCGAATTACGGCGGGTCAGCGACGGCGGAACAATGCGCGTTGGTGGAGCAGGAACTTGCCCGTATGGAACGCGACGGCGAGCATCCCCACATCATGAATTATGATGAGGCGATTCAAAAGGACTTGATTCGGCGCTTTGATCCTTCGTGGGTGTACTATCAGCACCTCTCGGAAATTATTGATCTGGATAAAATTTCTAGGGCTGAACTGAATATTGTGGCGGATGCCATGTGGGGGTCAGGGCGCGGTGCATTCCCCGGCATCCTCTCCCGCACGCGCAGCCACATCACCGAAATCCGTGCGGTGTTGAATCCGGGTTTTGGCGGCATTCACCCTGAACCTATTTTGCGCTATCTCAATGATTTGGTGGCGGCGGTGCAGCGGGTGCAGGCTGATGTTGGCCTCGCCACCGATGGGGATGCGGATCGAATTGGCGCGATTGATGGGATGGGCAACTTTATTGATCCGCATCATATTTTTGCCCTAACCCTGCGCCATTTAGTCGAAAACAAAAATCAACGTGGCGATATCGTGAAAACGGTTTCGACGACATTGATGATTGATGCTCTGGCACAAAAATATGGCCTAAAATTGCACGAAACACCAGTAGGTTTTAACTATATCGCAGATTTGATGATGAACAATGATGTGCTGATCGGCGGCGAAGAAAGCGGCGGAATCAGCATCCGAGGTCACATCCCAGAAGGGGATGGTATCTTAATGGGGTTGATGCTGCTGGAAATTATGGCGTATGCCGATGCGCCTCTGCATGAAATTGTGGCGGATTTACAGAAACAGTTTGGCCCGGCGCATTATGCGCGTCTGGATGTGCGTTTGGCTAGGCAAGTGCCGAAAAAACAGATGGTGCAAATGCTCGTGGATGGCGCTCCTAGCCATATCAATGGCGAGGCCGTTCAAGAGGTCGATACGTTAGACGGCGTAAAATATAAGGTGACGGATGGCGGATGGCTCTTGATTCGTCCAAGCGGGACGGAGCCAGTGTTACGCATTTATGCCGAAGCACACACGCCACAAGCTGTGAAAGCGATGCTGCAAGTCGGCAGTGCGATGGGCGATACGATAATGAGCAGTGCATCCGCCGGGAGTGACACATAGCTCACTCCCATCGGTCACATTATTTTTTAGATGCGCCTAATTTTCCTATGAGGAAGACTCGAAACCTTATAGCCAATACGCTATGGCTTTGGTCGCGCAATGCGGTTGAGCAGATCAAACCAGAAGGGTGCGCCTTGTGCAGCGGCAATTGTCGTTACGAGAATCCCAACAATTTTTTGCAACCACAAACTCAGCAGAGGAATTTCATAGTCCTCACCAGATTCTGCGGTATTTTCGACGCTGGTGTGATAGAAATTCCACAGATTGCGCGGATTTTGAAGCGGGTCAGCCAAGCCTAACATACGGCTTGTCTCAATCATTTCGGGCGTGATTGCGATGGATTCCCAGCCAATCGGCAGTTGCAATTCAATCAGTTGTTGAACGGTTTCATCAATCGCTTGGGCGCTTTCGATAACGGCGGCAATACTCCCTTCAGTCGAAGTTCCGGGTTCTGGTGTCACTTCTGGCAAGACTTCTATTGGCGGATTAGCGACCAAAATATTGGCTTGTGCGACCAACTCGCTGCGTAAAATAGGGTCTTCCCATAACGTTCGCGCCAGATGAAGCGTGTCTACATTAAGGATAATAGCAAGCGTAAGCGATACCGCGAGCGTAATATATTGGATACGCCGCTTAAATTGATCAGTGGCACGGTTCATCCCATCGTTAAACCAGCTTTCCAAGCGGGCTTCTGCTTCTTCTAGGGTGCGAGCCGTTGTCAAAATCGTTTCCATTACTTTTTGGAAACTTTGATCGCCAATTTTGTTCACACCCTCTAACAGAGGCACCAGTTGATCATTCTTGAAGTTGAGCTTATCAAGGGTTTCTTCAACATCTTCTAATCCTTTGAGCAGTTTTGCGCGTGATTCAGGATCGGCAACCACCGAAAAGGCCGCCCGCAAATCGCGGATGGTTTGCTCAGAAAAACCGGAGCGCAGAACACGAATCAACTCGCGGATTTTGGATTTTTCATCACTATTGGGGATGTCGTCCGCCCCGTTTTGGAGTTTGTTATACAGAGTGTCTATTTGCGATACCAGCACATCAGAAAGTGCGGCAACAAATGTCCTAGGTTCGATGTAAGTTAGTTTGGTTTCCTCGGTATTGGTGATTTGTGCTGCCGCTGTAATGCTTAAATCTATCTCAGGTAGTGTCGTTGTTTTGACCATATTAATGAGCGGATGCGCCAGCAGCTTAGCCTGAATATCAGGATCGGTAATGAGGTCTTGTAGCCCCTCTTTAAGCTGCTTGGCACGTAAGTTAAGGATATTGATGATAAAGGCGTTGATCTGTGTTACGAGAATTGCCATGAGACAGAATACGAAGATCAAACCAATCGCAACTTCTATTATGGCGGAGTTAAACATAGGTTATGCCTTTTCGCTTTGATGACACATCCTATTGTATGCTGTAGGTAATTTTTGGACAAACAAAAAAACCACTTAGGCGATTGGATATATCCAAGCTTTAAGCGAGTGGTATCGTTAGATGAGGTTATTGTGAAAATTAAACGACGTACCAGCGCGTCGGAGGGTCGAGTGTCATCAACAATTGCAGCACCCACTTCGGTGGAAAATTCTAATTTTACGCATTTGGTTGCGGATATTGCTTGGTTTGGTATGGCGCTGGCGGCGACTTCCCGTTTCTTGACGATCTATGCCATTCGCGTTGGGGCAACGCCAGAGCAGCTCTCTTTGCTGGCAGCATTGCCAGGTATCGCTTTGTTATTCGCAACTGGATTCTCTGGTTGGTGGCGAAGGCATTACAGCACCTCGGTAAAAGCGCTGCTCTGGCCGGGTTTAGGCCAGCGTTTGATGTTTTTACTTCCGGCATTTACGCCATTTTTTCCGTCGCATTGGCAGCCAATCTGGTTGATTGCGGCGATCACGCTGACGCACATCCCAACGGCGGTTTCCGGCGCGATTTTTGTGACGATGATGGGCGAGGCAGTGAGCCAACCGCGTATGAATACGCTTTTAAGCCATCGTTCTTTGGCCTTAAATGTAGCAATTGGGTTCGGCGCTTTGGCGTTTGGCATCATGCTGGAGCATTTGCCCTTTCCTTACAACTATCAATTGATGTTCTTCTTGTCTTTCGTGGTGGCGATTGTCAGTATGTGGCACGTCGGCAGTGTTCGGGTGATTTTCCCTAGTCCCGTGACAATACCTGTCGCAAAGGTGAATGAAGTTAAACGCAGCGGCAGCATCTGGTCTTCGACATCGGTCATGCCCGTGATAATCACAGCTTTTTTGACTCATGCGGCCTTTTTCTCCATCATCAGTATTACGCCGCTGCACATGGTCAAAAACCTAGGCGCAGACGAGGGGTTTATGATGCTGTTTAGCATAGCTGAATTGGGTGCGGGGGCGCTGGTGGCGACTTTAACGCATCATGTTATCCGGCGGATTGGTACACGGGGACTCATTAGCTTTGCGATGGCAGGGACGGCGCTCTCAGCAGTGATTTTTGCAACAGCAACTCGTTTGGAGTTTACGCTGCTGGCAGGCGCGATTTCCGGCGCGTCGTGGACGGCAGCCGCCAGTGTAGGCTTATGGTCACTCTTTTATGAACGTGTCTCCAAAGAAGAGGCAGATCGTGCATCCGTTGCCCAACAGCAAGCAATCGCACTAGGGATTTTTGTTGGGCCGCTCATCGGTGGTTTGCTAGAAAGTGTGAACATTAGCTTACCCATTATCCTCCTAATGGGCGCGGCAATCCGGCTGTTTGTAGGGTTCATCATGCGCTGGGATATCGTTAGCCTGATTTATCCTCTTGCGACCACAAAACCTTCAAGCGCTTTGGATGGGAGCAGTGGGGGTGAGTGAAGGCGTTGGCGTAGGTGTATCGGACACACCCGGATCACGAGTCGGCGTTGGCTGTGGGGCCGCCGTGCTTGAAGGAGCAAAGGTTGGCACATCCGTTACCGTAGGCGCGGGGGTGAGGGTGCGTGTCGGCGTTGGCGTGGGGTCAACAGCTTCAATGATGGTTTGCGACATATAGCCGGTTTCGATGCGGCGGGTGCGTGGGTTAAGATCAACCAGATACCACTCACCATCCGCCTCCAATGAGATCACACAGACGATCTCCCCTTGTGAGAGCGAATCTAGTATTGCAGCATTCGTACTGGCTTCAGCCCGTACAATCGCGCTGGGTACACTGACTTCAAAATTGATGCAGGCCGGGATTTCTGTCGCTGTGGGGAGCGCTGTAAATCCAAAATTATCAAACTCCCCCTGCTCTGCCTGTTGTTCGGCTGTTGGCTCATTGGTTAAAGCAAGCGCTGTTGCGCCTTCCTCGCTTAACCCACCTACTCTCAAGTAATCACGCACCCCCGACCACAAGTAATAAATCCCAAAGACCACTGCAATCCCTAACACAAATACCAGCCAGGCTGGAGGGCCGCTGTTGTATTGAGGCCGTTTCGATTGTGTGACGGGTCTTTTGCCCAAGCCCATAAAGTTTAGCTCTCAATGGTCAGCTTTCAGTGCTTAGTTGATGCAGAGCCGGGTCGCACGATGAAAACGAACAAATCACTTCGGGAAATTTATTTTTACCAGCTTAAAGGATAGAGAGCAAACAGCATAGGGCAAGCGTAGGTTAAATGCCCGATCCTCGATTTCTCCTCAGCAAAGCATTAATTCTTGTTGCCAGTTCTTGTGTGAGGCTGTCTCGGCTGATAAAGTCATCTGCTCCAGCATCAAGGGCTTGTACAACATCATCTACGCTGCTGGCAGCAGAGACTATAATCACCGGAAGGGTATAGAGCCGCTCATTTTTGCGAAGTGCTATACACAAGTCATAGCCATTCATATCGGGCATCCGCACGTCCATAATGACCGCATCTGGAAGCTGCTTACTGAGCAGTTCCAACGCTTTCTTTCCGCTGCTGGCTTGAATAACGGCGTATCCAGCGATATTGAGCAGTCCTTCAACAAGTTCTCGATTGAGCCAGTCGTCATCAACAATCAAAATGGTACGGCGAGTGAAAATAGTTGTGTCTTCGTCCATGTGGGTGCGCCCTATTGAGTTTGCCAACAATCTAAACTTAGCGTAGAGTCGCCTCTGATACCAATTCTAACCCACCTTGGCAGGTAATAGATAACATGACGACTTCTGACAAGCAAATGCGTGTTGGTCTTATCACGATTGTTTTAAGCATTTCGGCGATCTGTTTCGCTATCGCCGCACAATACTTTTACACAGTACAGAATCGACAGGATAGCTTAGTCTGGGTGTTAGCAGGGCTGTCTGGGTTGCAATGGCTGGCAGTGTTGTTTCAAAAAGAAGTGCGCTATGGCCTTGCTCGTGCCGGACAAGTCGAAAATCCGCTGGATGATTTCGATTGGTCGCCGGGTCGGAGGCTACTGATTGGCGGCGGGTTGCTCTGGATGGGACTGGTATTTTGGTTGTCGTGGGATGCCGTTTTCGACCCGGCTTTAATCATTTGTTGGGCAGCGGGGATTGGGTATTGGTGGTTGATTCTCAGCGAAGCAGGGCATCGTGAAATAAAGTTCCCGCGAAATACCATCCCGATCAATGCGGAGTTGATTGCTTTTCTGCTCATTTTATTGATCGGCGCGTTCTCCTTATATTTCCGACTGGATGATGCTCCGCATGGGATGATCCCCGACCATGCCGAGAAAATCTTCGATCTGGTTCGCATTGAAAAGGGTTACTTGCCCACTTATTTTGGCGCACACAGTGGGCGTGAACCTCTTCATTTTTACCTTACTTACGCTTTTTCCGGCTTATTTGGCTATTCGTTTCTAAGCCTAAAACTCGCCAGCAGTTTGATTGCACTGTTGATGCTTCCGGCGTTGTATTGGTTGGGACGGCAGATTGATGGACGGCTTACCGGATTGTTGGCGATGGCATTAGGTTCGGTCAGTGTGTGGCAGTTGATTATGGGACGCAGCGGTTTTCGGGCGGGTGAAGCGGCGCTGGCTGCCACGTTGTTGTTGGCTGTGTTTTGGGGGGCGTTGCGCTCTGGAAAACGGGGTGATTTTCTGCTGACTGGCTTGATCTTAGGGATAGGCTTATATACATACACCGGTTTTCGTATCGCGCCGCTGTTGGTGTTAGTCGGTTTTGGGCTGCGCTGGCTGATGACGGAACGTACATCGCGGCAAAGGCTCATCTTTAATTTGGGGGCGTTGGTGGCGCTGTCTCTGATGGTTTATTTGCCACTGCTGGCTTATTGGGTTCGCTATCCTAATGTATATTGGTATCGCTCACAACAAATGGTCGGCTTACACTGGACGGAAAATTTACGCCGTTTTGGAGACGCGCTGTTAAGTTCGCTCGGCTTGTTTAATGTTACTTCAGACTCCGTGATGCTCAACGTCGTGCCTTATCGTCCGGCAGTGGGTGTAGTGAGCGGGGCGCTGCTGCTGCTCGGCTTGGCTTTTTGGCTATGGCGCGTGATGCAAAATCGCCGTTTTACCGAACTTCTGCTGCCTCTAGCGTTATTTATTTTTGTGCTTCCCTCAGCGCTGGCGATTTCGACTCCTTTAGAACTGCCGAGTGCGCGTCGGGCGACTGTGGCCTTTCCTGTTGTGATGGTGTTGGGGGCTGTTAGCTTGTCGTTACCTCTACGTGCGATCAGCGCATTCCGACCTCGTTGGATGTTTCAATCAGCAGCGCTCATTTCGGTACTTGCTCTGCTCACATTCCACACCTTGCAGGATTGGGATGCCTATTTCAACGTTTATACCCCTTATAACAACAATGCCATTTTGGGACCGCCTGCCATCGCCGAACAAATTATTCAGTTTGAGCATTTGGGCGGTAGTCGATGGAACGCGTTTGTCTTATTTAGTGGCAACGATGTTTGGATAGACTCGCGCTTGGTGGCGATTTGGCTGGGTGAGCCGACGCGCTGGTTGGATACAACCAATGTGATCTTTATGACAGACCGTGCCGTTTGTCAACCGATTTTAGACGATGGAACGCCCTTTATGATCTTCTTGCAAGTGAATTACACGCAGGAATTGGAAGCGCTGCAAGGCTGCTTCCCCGATCATGTCTGGTACAGTTACTACGAGGATGGACAAGAATTGTTTAAAGTGTTTTATGTACTTCCGCCGCTCAGATCAACTTCTTGACATATTGATAAAGATCAATATAATAAACAGTATGAACTTAGGAACAGATGCCCTGCTATTTGCGAAAGCCGTTGCGGATGATACTCGCTATGAGATCATGTGTCGTTTGTGCTGCGTGTGGCTAAGTGTGAATGATTTAGTTGAGCAGCTTGGCGGCAAGATCAAACAGCCGACGGTGAGCCATCATCTCAAGTTTCTGGAAGATGTGCAGTTAGTACACGTCCGGCAAGAAGGACGGCAGCGTTTTTATACGCTGAATCAGGAGCGCGTCGATTTCTGCTGCGGACAGCTTCGGGTGGTGTTCCAGCTTGATTCGCCGAGTCAAATTGTTCAGGTGGAAACCATCCCTGTAATCGGCGAATAATCCAACAAATTTTTTTGCGAGAATATATTGATTTTTATCAATATGTAAATGGGATAAGTGTGGTGATGCAACGATTAAAAGCCAAATCCAGCGCAGCATCTTCAACACTGAATTATGGTTGGATTGTGGTGGCGACGCTTTCATTAACCGAGACCGTCTCTTACGGCATTCTGTATTACAGTTTCACGGTTTTTGTGGAACCCATTCAAGCCTCACTTGGTTGGTCGAAAGTTGAAATAACCGGCGCTTTTTCAATGGCACTCTTCATTTCGGGGCTAATGGCACTTGTTATGGGGAAGTGGGTGGATCAGTATGGTGCGCGTACCTTGATGACAGCGGGCGCAATGCTGGCAGCAGTATTGATGGGACTGTGGGCATCGGTGAGCAGCTTATGGGCATTTTATGTGATATGGATCGGCTTTGGCGTAGCGATGGCTGCGGTGCTTTATGAGCCTGCATTCGCCTTAGTTGTGCGCTGGTTCACTTATGGACGCAGCCAAGCCTTAACGACCCTAACTTTTATTGCAGGATTTGCTAGCGTAATTTTTATTCCACTAGCGGGTTGGCTTGTCGAGGCAGTTGGATGGCGTTCAGCGCTGATGATACTTGGGGCAATTCTCGGTGTATTAACGATCCCTGCACACGCCTTTTTACTCCGCGATGCACCTTTGCAAGCCTCGTCGAAACCGCTAGAAACCGATATGTCCACCCCGAATGTTGATGAAACTTCAGCATCCCACGTTGAAATAAGTGTTTCAGCGGCACAAGCCTTTCAACGGCGCGATTTTTGGTGGCTGACTGCATCATTTACGCTTTCGACATTTGTCATTGTCGGTTTAGCGGTTCATCTGGTTCCGCTGCTGATAAATGCAGGTTACGCGGCAACCTTGGCGGCGGGAATGGCTGGGGCAATTGGTACGGTTGCCCTACCGGGGCGAATCATTTTTACGCCGCTTGGGGCGCGGATATCCCGCCACAGCATTACGGCCATTTTGTTCGTCACACAGGCAGTAGGGTTACTCATCTTGAGCCTGAATCAGGCCAGTGGCGCGGTATGGTTGTTTGTATTTTTCTATGGACTCGGTTTTGGGGCAATTTCGCCAGCACGCGCCGCTCTCATCGCAGAAACGTATGGCACGGCTGCTTATGGCACCATCAGCGGGCGCATGACCCTGTTTGGGGCGGTAGCACGGGCGGCATCCCCTATTTTTATCAGTTTACTTTTTGGTCTATTTGCAAATTATTCCGTCGCGCTTTATATGCTCGTCGGTGCCTCGTTCCTTGCTGCATATTGTGTTTGGGAAGCGGGAAGATGTGCGCCAGCCTGAACAGGCGCTTTAGCAATCTAAAAATCCAATTATGGGAGTGTTCAGTATGTCGTTATTAGATGGTCAATCAAGAATGCGATTTGGGTTGTTTATGCAGCCGTTACACCATCCGCGTGAGAATCCAACACTAGCGTTGGAGCGTGATTTACAACTTTTGGAACATTTGGATTCACTCGGCTTCGATGAAGCATGGATTGGTGAACATCATAGCACCGGATGGGAGACGATTAGCTCACCAGAGATTTTCATCGCGGCGGCGGCAGCGCGTACCCGCTTTATCCGGTTGGGTACGGGCATAATTCCGTTAGCAATCCATCACCCGTTTCATGTGGTTGATCGGGTGATTTTGCTCGATCATCTCACACGCGGACGCACTATGCTGGGAGTCGGCGTAGGCGGCGGGTTGCCTAGTGATCTCTATCTCTTTGGTGTGGAGGAAGCGCAGGGACACCCACGTTTTCAAGAGTCGTTTGAACTCATTATGCGCTTGTTGACGACCATTGAACCGATCACGATGAAGACCGATTGGTTTGAAATCCGTGAAGCACTGCTGCAACTGCGTCCGTATACCCATCCTTATATGCCCATCGCCGTCGCATCCGATCATCCCACCAGTCTGGAAATGGTCGGGCGTTATGGCGCACAAGTCCTCTCCGGCGCAAAACCGCAAGCCGTACCCGCTTTGTTTGAACATATTCAACGCGGTGCCGCTGCTGCTGGACGAGATGCCCATCGTAGTCAAATTACACTTAACGTCCACATGCACCTCGCCGAAACCCGCCAGCAAGCCTTAGATCAAGTGCGGCAAGGAATTGCGGAAGAGCAGTTTGATTTTAAAGCGGGTGTGAATGGACAACCTGCGCCCAAGATGAGCCGTGATGAATACGTCGAATATGCCGCTCAACACGCTATCATCGGTACGCCGGATGACGCAATCGCCCGAATTCAACACATGCTTGATGTTTTTGGCGGATTTGGTGGCCTCTTGATCGGCGCTAAAGAATGGACATCACGGGCTGCCATCTGGAATAGTTATGAATTATTCGCCCGGTATGTAATGCCCCATTTTCAAGGCTCACTTGCGGGTTTAAAGGCCTCTGCTAAAGTTGCCAGCCGCTTTAACCATGCGCGACAAACACAGCACGCTTAGTCTTGATTCAAATCAAATAGTGTTTTGACAGCATAACACGTCTTAGGAGGACGAAATGGCTGATAATACGATCTCTATTCACGAAGTTGTTCAGGCACGTTATGGGGCAATCGCACGCGGGGAAAGTAATTCCTGCTGTGGCACTTCTTCCGGCAGTGATTGTGGCGGTGGCAGTGAAGTTCAATTGTACGACAATCAACTGCTAGAAGGGCTGCCTGCGGAAGTAACCAATATCTCGCTTGGCTGCGGCGACCCTGTGACAATTGCGGGGCTACAATCCGGCGAGACGGTGCTTGATCTCGGCAGCGGCGGCGGGATTGATTGCTTTATGGCGGCGCGGCAGGTGGGCGAAACTGGCTATGTGATCGGGGTCGATATGACTCCTTCTATGCTGGAAAAAGCCAACGCCAATAAGCTCAAAATGAATGTCCATAATGTCGAATTCCGGCGCGGACAAATCGAGGCGCTGCCTGTTCAAGATAACGCCGTCGATGTCATCATGTCCAACTGCGTCATTAATCTTTCGCCGAATAAGCCTGCTGTATTCCGCGAGTCGCTGCGTGTACTTAAACCAGGCGGACGGGTTTCGATCAGCGATATCGTAACCGAAGGCGACTTTACCGAAGAACTGCGGGCGGATTCCGCGAAATGGGCGGAATGTGTAACGGGCGCGATTGATGCCGAACTTTATACAGGCATGATGCGCGAAGCAGGCTTTGTCGATATTCAAGTGATCGATAAAACCGATGCCGAAGGCATTGTTGAGCGTCAGCCAGGAATGCCGCACATCTACAGCGCCCGCATTACAGGACGTAAACCCTCGTAGTGGTGTAAAAGTCAAACTCAACCTCAACATCTGAGGACTTATCGGCGAGTAGGGCAAATTGTGGTATTTTATGCAGACGGTTCGCCTAAGTATAAACTATTACTTTTGCCCTTCGATAAGGACTCAAAATGACAGCACATTTTTCTGAACAACGTTACGATAAAATGGAATATCGGCGCAGTGGACGCAGCGGCCTTAAACTGCCTGCGGTTTCGCTTGGTTTATGGCACAACTTCGGCGGGGTGGATTCGCTGGAAAATGGTCGGACGATGATCCATCGCGCCTTTGATTTAGGCATCACCCATTTTGATCTGGCGAATAATTATGGGCCGCCGCCGGGATCTGCCGAAGAAAATTTCGGGCGGATTTTCGCTCAGGATTTAGCCCCGTATCGGGATGAACTGATTATTTCCAGCAAGGCGGGTTATTTAATGTGGCCTGGGCCGTATGGCGAGTGGGGATCACGTAAGTATTTGATCGCCAGCCTTGACCAGAGTCTTAAGCGCATGGGGCTGGAATATGTCGATATTTTTTACAGCCACCGTTTTGATCCCGAAACGCCGATTGAAGAAACGATGATGGCGCTTGACCAAATCGTGCGGCAGGGGAAGGCGCTTTATGTCGGGATTTCATCCTATGACGCGCAGAAAACCCGTGAAGCGGCGCAGATTTTACGTGAATTGGGGACACCGTGCTTGATTCATCAGCCTGTTTATCACATGTTCAATCGCTGGATTGAACCGGATTTGCTCGATGCGCTCAATGATGAGGGGATGGGCTGCATCGTCTTTTCGCCGTTAGCACAGGGCTTATTGACGAATCGTTATTTGACGGAAATTCCCGAAGGCTCACGCGCTTCTAAACCGCACGGCTTCTTAAAAGCCAACCAGATCACCGATGACAAACTGGCTAAAGTGCGCCAGCTCAACCAGATCGCGCAAGCCCGCGAACAGTCGCTCGCGCAAATGGCGATTGCGTGGGTGCTACGGCATCCCGGCATGACTTCAGCCTTGATCGGCGCAAGCAGCGTCCGTCAGCTTGAAGATAATGTCGCCGCTTTGGATAACTTGCATTTTAGCGCGGAAGAACTTGAGTCGATTGGGAACATTCTTGCCGAGTAAGTTTTGACACATTTGAACCACCAAGGCACCAAGAACACCAAGATTTTGGAGAGTGAGCGATCTGTGCGTCTGCCGGGAACGACCTGTGTGTCGTTCCCGGCAGTTTTCCCTATTTAATTGAATAACAACATAAACTTCTTGTTTTTGAGATAGCGCACGAGAAGTCTAACTCTAAATCTCCGCGGTTCAAATACTTTTCTAATTAGCCCATGTTGCCGATGATGTGTGTGGCGAACTCGCTTGTTTTGACTTCTGTCGCGCCTTCCATCTGGCGGGCGAAATCGTATGTTACGACGCGATCATCCAGCGTCTTTTCGTAGGCTTTGGTGATAAGATCGCCTGCTTCAAACCAGCCCATGTGTTCCAGCATCATCACACCGCTGAACAGCAGTGAGCCGGGATTCACTTTGTCGAGATTGGTATATTTGGGCGCAGTGCCGTGCGTAGCTTCAAACAAGGCCACTTCATCCCCAATATTCGCTCCCGGCGCGATCCCAACACCGCCGACTTCCGCCGCCAACGCATCGCTCAAATAATCGCCGTTCAGGTTCGGTGTGGCGATCACATCATGCTCGGACGGACGCAGCAGCATCTTCTGGAACATGATGTCTGCGATCACGTCCTGAATCAGGATTTTGCCTTCAGGGATTTTGCCGCCGTGATTCTTTTCCACATCTGCCCAGCTAATCGTCTCGTTGGGGAATTCTTCGGCTGCGACTTCATAGCCCCATTTTTGGAACGCGCCTTCGGTAAATTTCTGGATATTGCCCTTATGCACCAGCGTCACATTTTTGCGCTTGCGATCAATCGCGTATTGGATGGCGGCGCGTACTAGACGCTTGCTGCCAAAGGCGCTGATCGGCTTGATTCCCAAGCCTGCATCTTCAAAAAAGCCTGTCGCGCCCAATTCCTCACGCAGGAATTTCGCTAGTTTCTTATTTTCAGGCGTTCCCGCTTCAAATTCGATGCCTGCATAAATATCTTCGGTATTCTCGCGGAAGATGACCACATCGACATCTTCTGGATGCTTGACCGGGCTAGGCACACCGCGATACCAGCGCACCGGACGGATACATTGATACAGATCAAGCACTTGGCGCAGCGTAACGTTCAAGCTGCGGAAGCCGCCGCCGACGGGGGTCGTTAACGGGCCTTTGATGCCAACTTTATATTCACGCAGCGCGTCAAAGGTTTCTTGCGGCATATAATTGCCGTCGTAGAGACCGGCTGCCTTTTCGCCGCAGTAGATTTCCATCCATGAAATCTTGCGCTTGCCACCATACGCCTTTTCAACGGCGGCATCCCAAATGCGGATGCTGGCGGTCATGATGTCGTAGCCGATTCCGTCACCCTCAATGAGCATCACAATCGGGTTGTCGGGGATGTTCAGTTTACCGTCGCTGACGGTGATCTTTTCGCCTGTTGAAGGCACAACAATTTTATCGAATGCCATAAT
>DAOTTO010000387.1:0-12140 GCA_034437895.1 Anaerolineae bacterium
CCACCGCTTGCCCAATCCTGCCGAATCCTATAATGCCGAGGGTCGCGCCATGAATATCCTGTCCTAAAAGCTGCGTCGGGAACCACGTTTTCCACTGTCCGGTATGGACGTAACGTTCCCCTTCCGGCAGCCGCCGCGCCGCCGCCATCAACAGCGCGAAGGCCAAATCCGCGCTTGTCTCGGTGAGGACACCAGGCGTATGCCCTACCGGGATGTGCCGTGCAGTTGCCGCTGCGATGTCGACATTATCCACACCCACCGCCATATTGCTGATGACACGCAGATTCGGCGCAGCGGCGAGGGCCTCCGCATCGAGTTTTTCCGTCAACATCAAAAGCACCCCGTCACAGTCGGAAATCTCGCGCAAAAACAGCGCACGCGGCGGCGGCATTTCATCCTCCCACGTCCGCACGTTACAGACGGCGCGTAATAACTCAAAAGCAGACGTGGGCAGCATACGGCTGATGTAAATTTGTGGCGGAGTCATGACGGCGGCCTTTCATCAAATAAACAGGCAATCGCAAATAGGTTTTAAGAGGGCTTCGTGCTAAAATTCACAGGATATTTTATTGTTATCGGACTTACGCAGTTGAAGAATTTTAAGGAAACTTCAGTCATTAGTTTTTAGCAAAAAGCTAAAACTTCGGCTTACTTGAGACTGAACTAAGGACAAATAACTGTCAACTACGTAACTTCTAAGTTATCGAGATAGCTTCACCATGCGTTATTATACCTATAGTGTCGGCGCACAGTTGATCCGCGAGTTGATGATTACGGGTACTGCCCGTTATTTGCTGCATGACGGCGGCGATCTAATTCAAATTGAACTCGCTTCCGGCGAAGATGTGCTGATTTATTTGATCGAGCGCCCGATTCCCACCTATGAAGTCCAGCATATTTTAGAGGAAAACAGTGCCGCCGGAGTCTACACCTTATTCCTGTTGTGGTGCGAGATGCTGCTGCCGGATGATGGCAACTTATTCGCGCCGGACGAGTGGATGCAAACGCTCATGGCGGTTTATGGCGATCAGATTTACGGCTACGATGTCTATATGGGGCATTTGCTGGTCTTTCCAGTACATTTTGAGGCGACGACCAATTATTTCCAGCGGATGATTCGGCACGGCGATCCAGTCGATGTGCGCTGGATCAACTGCCTGCGGCTGGAAACACGACACCCCGGCATCGTCGGGACGTGGCATGTGGCGACGTTTGACGGTCTGCATCAACAGCGCAGCGGCACGACACGCAAAGTCATCAAGGTCGATTTGCTGGCGGTGCATTACGCGGCGTTGGGGATTGAACGAGAGGCTGATCGCGTAGAGGTCAAACGGGCGTACCGTCATTTAGCGCGGCAGTTTCATCCCGATTTGAACAGCAAACACGGCGCAAAAGAACAAATGCAGCGCATCAACCTCGCTTACGACACCATCATGAAAGCGCTTGATGAGGACGAATAAGATGCTTATTTTATTGTGTGGATGAGTCGTAGTCAGCAATAATCCGCCGGATTTGCTCATGGCTAAGATCATTTTGCTCCGATTTCGCGTAAATACGTAACAGTACAATCAGATCACCCAATTTGACATAATAGATGATGCGATAACCGCCTCTTTTCCCTTTAGCTGCATCACGATTGCTCAAGCGCACCTTGTAGACATCTTTGCCCACTCCTTGCACTTTGTCGCCCGGTTGATCTCCATTTTCTAAGGCCGTGATAAGCGGTGCTACATCTGCTCGAATGCTGGGATATTTTTTGCGTAATCGCTTCACTTCACTATCAAATTTGGTAGTCGAATCAACCCGGACAGACAGCTTCTCATTCGGCATCAAGTTCATCCCAAAGGTGTTGGATGGGGCGATGCTGCCCCGTCATGGCTTGCTGCCATGCTTCTTTAAAAGCACGCTCAGGGTCTTCTTCGCTCTCGTCCTCATTATGATGAAGCACAAGTGTTTCGCCTTGTGCCTTCGCATCTGATTCAATTAGGGAACGTAAATAAGCATCCAATTCCTCGAATCCACGCTGCCGTGCTAAATCATGAATACGATCACGCTCCTCGACACTCACATGAATACCAAGCAAAATATCACTCATTTTTTCGCTGACCCTCGCTTTCAGCCTGCACGATCTATCATAGTATAATCTCGTTCCCCCCTTTTTGAACTATGCTATACTTTTTCCAGATAGGCGATATAGACGGGCTGAGGAAACGGCGGATTATGAGCAGCAGAACGCGGACACTTCTCATCCTGATCTTCATTGGGCTGGTGCTGGCAGGGCTGATCTTTGTCTTGTTAAGTTTCTCTGTCCAAAACCAAGTCCCCGCAATTTCAGAAGCGGCGAATAGTACGCTTGCCGCTCAGTCGCTTCTTGATGCGGAACAGAGATTAACCGAAGTGCAAAGCACCCGTGCGACTCCTTACGAAATAGTCTCTCCCGCGCCAGAAATTCTCACAATCCAACCTTCATCGACGGATACCGATTTAGGGATACTCCCCTCGGTCACATCCAACCCGACTTCGATTGCGTTTATCGCCCAGACGGCGACTCGTCTAGCGGAATTATTTTCTACACCGGGAATGTCTAGCCCTATACCGCCGCCTGCGGGGGGTATTAAAAATACTGATACGCCCCGTCCTACGCCAACAACCGTCCCATCCTTTGATCCAGAGCAACCCACCCTGTCGCCGTTGGATTTGGATGCGATGGACGGGGATGATGAAAGTGAAATAGAAGCAGAATCAACGGCTTTACCCGATACAGGCGGCGGCGGCACAGGCGGTGATTTCGCTGGAGATGAACCAGATACCCCCACCGTCCCCGCCATCGCAACCACGCCACCTGTCGAGATCGCAGGCGTGAATTTACTCGTGCGGAGCGCAGTTTCAGGCGCGGTCATCGGCAACGGGACGCTGCGCCTTTTCGCGCCATCGACAGCAAACGGTGGCGACCCTTTCACTGTAGAACTCGAACTGCGGGTCGATAATCTCTACATCACGCCCACCCCCACCGGACAGCGCGGCACGGCTGCACCCCGCACTTCCGGCGGCAGCGGTGATGCCACCCCCACGCCGCGAGTCGCCATCCGCGAAGAAGGCGGCGTGGATTTGTATCAACGGCTCGGCGCGACCTTACTTTGTCCGGTGGATGCGTTCACGGGTTGCGACGGCACACGCTCTGAGGATGATCTTAAAATCGTCACAAATCCGACGCTTTGGCGTTGGAATATTACACCGTCAGACGACATCAGCGGCTTCCAAAATTTGCGTGTCGAAGTCTGGATCAGCGAGCGTAATCTGGACGGCGTTTTGGAATTCATCGATCTACCCGCCGACCCGCCGCTGAATCTCGGCTTCCGCGTGGAGATTGATCCAGCGGGCGGAACATCACCTGTTCTGTGGATTGCTGTTGCAACGGCAATTGTCGCCGCGCTGGGCGGTGCATTTTTCCTCCAGAAGCGCAAATCCACACCGAGTCCGGCGCTGGCTTTCGGCACATCAAAAGATAAGCCGAAGGTCTTTATCAGCTATCGACGCGGCACAAGCTGGAGTCATGCCCGTGCTGTCGCGGACAGCCTGAAAGGGCGCGGCGCGGATGTGTTCCTTGATGTGGACGACATCAACGAAGGGCGATTCGCGGAGATTATCGAGCAATCGATTAACGCTTGCGATTATTTTGTGCCGATCCTCGCGCCGGGGACGTTGGAGTCGTATTGGGTCAAGCGCGAGATCATCCACGCCATCAACGGCAAAAAAGTGATGGTGCCGCTGCTGGTAGAAAACTTCACACTGAACGAAACCAGTCTGCCGCCGGAACTGCACGATGTCGCCAGCCACAACGCGATTACAATGCTGCCGGAATTTTACGAAGAGGCGATTGACCGCCTCGCCAAGCGCTTTATGAAATTGGAATAGGAGATTTTATGTCACCTTTACAAAACAATCCCGCCCAAGATTACGAAACGTATTTTGTGCCAATTCTCTTTTTACCTTGGGCGCAAATTTTGCTTGACACTGCTAAGCCGCAGCCGGGTGAGCGCCTGTTGGATGTGGCCTGTGGGACGGGTATTGTCGCCAGACAAGCCGCGCCGCTGGTGGGCAGCCAAGGAAAAGTAACCGGTGTAGACATCAATCCGGGGATGCTGAATGTCGCGCGGACTTTTGCCGCTTCGGGTGGTGTGCCGCTTGAATGGCAGGAAGGCAGCGCTTTATCGCTCCCGTTTGAGGATAACAGCTATGATGTCATCGTCTGCCAGCAGGGGCTTCAATTTTTCCCGGATAAACTGAAAGCCCTGCAAGAGATGTTGCGTGTCTTGGTTCCCGGCGGACGTGTCGTTATCAGCGTGAATCAATCCTTAGATCACAACCCGCTCTATCAAGTCTTTAATGAGGCTTTCGTCCAGCATCTTGGCGCTCCGGCCTTGGCGGGACCCTTCGCGTTTGGCGACGATCAGCAGCTTTACGCACTTTTGGTTGAAGCTGGCTTTACACAAGCGGCGGTTGACGTGGTTTCGCTGCCCATCCATGCCGAAAGCGCGGAGTCTTTCGTCAGAAGCACGGTTTATGGCTCGGCAGCCGTCGTGCCAGCGCTGGCGCAGTTGGATGACGCGGCGCGGACAACCCTCATCGAGAAAGTCATAGACGCGATGAAAGACCCCTTTTCCGCCTACACCCAAACAGGGCAATTGGTCTTTTCCGTCGCCGCCAATATCGGCTATGGCACGAAGTTAGCCTAACCCCGGCAGACGCGGCGGCGCATCGACTTCAGCCTGCACCCGTTCCGCCTGCTTGAACATCGATAGGCGCGGCGGCATGTCGATTTCTTTGCCGGATAAAAGATCGGCAATCGTCAAAATCTGGATGCGGGGATAATTTTTATCCCATGTCTCCGAGCGATAAACCCCCGCGCTGGCGGCTTCCTTCCGCATATCGCTGGTCGCTTCTTCCAGCGTGATAAAAACACCGACTGCGGCCTTTTCTCGATCCATCGTGCCGACCAGATCGCGCACATCGCCGCTTTTCACCTTGCCAGATTTGACCTGCACCAGCACCCGCCCCAACTTGCTACCCTTTTCCTGAAAATTCAACGCGCCGTCAATGCCTTTATCGCTCCCCTTTTTGCCCTTACCGCCCACGTCGCCGCCAAGCGGTTTAGCGCGTACCAGCGAAAGCGCCCACCATTGGAACTGATAGCGATCTTCCGCCGCCAATGACCGCGCCCCGCCCACATCTTCCGGCTCACCGATCACCACATAATCGGCCTTTTTCTTCAGCCCGAACATATCTTGCAAACGGTAGACCAGCAAAGACACACTCAAATGCGTGATGTCGATCCCCACCCACTGCCTACCCAATTTTTGCGCGGCGCTGATCGTCGTGCCGCATCCGGCAAACGGATCAAGCACCACATCATCGGGGTTGCTGCTGGCAGCGATAATGCGTTCCAGCAGGGCAACCGGCTTTTGCGTGGGGTAACCGAGAATCTCAGATGATCCTGAGTTCGGAGGATCAATATCTGTCCACATATCTTGTAACTGTGATCCTCGTGTTAGTTCAACAGGTCGCAACACACGCGGCATACCATTTTTGGAATATACAATCAGTCCTTCAGCTTCTAGTCTTTTAGCTTCTTCTTGGGTAAAGCGCCAATTGCGAGTATGACCATTCCATTCGTATTTTGGCCCGCGTCCGCCGGGGGCAGTGCAATCACCCTTACGGTATAAATTTCCATCAGAATGTTTATAGAGATCATGAGTCTTGGGGGCATTTTCCTCACGCTCAGTATAAATTTTGTTAAAAGTCCATGTATTGCTTTTTGAATAGAAAAAAATAATATCGTGAATTGCACCATAGCGTGTAATATTTTGGTCATTGTGTGCGCTTGTGCGTTTCCAAATAATTTCGTTGCGAAAATTTTGCGCTCCGAAGATCGTATCCAGAATCATCTTCAAGTAATGGCTGGCGGTTGGGTCGCAATGCAGATATAGGCTGCCTGTCGGCTTGAGGACGCGGTGCAGTTCCACCAAACGGGCGGTCATCATTACCAGATAGGCCAACATTTGATTATCCCCGACAATCGTCCGCAGGGCGCTGATGGCGGTTGCCACGCGGTCAGGCGCGTCATGGATGAGCGCGTCGTAGGTATCGCGGGCGGACGCATCCCAATGCCACGTATCCTCAAACGCTTTGATCTGCGCGGCGCTGTCCAGCCCGCTTTCGTCTTTGAACAGCACGTTATAACTGCGGTTGCTGTTAAACGGCGGGTCGAGGTAGATCAAATCCACGCTTTCTCTGGCAATATGCTTTTGCAGGATGTCCAGATTGTCGCCGTAATAGAGTTTGTTGGTCATAGGGACTCACGCCATCTGTTTATTTATGCTTGTACAAGAAAATTATAGCGCAAAATCGGGACAAAAGGCCGGACAAAATGCCCACTTTTTACGAACAATTGTGCTATTCTGAATTTATACCGCACAGCAGCATCCCGGCGCGGGGCGCAAACAGAGCTTTCAGCGCGATCCGTCATATCAGCCGGAGGGCGAGTCCGGGATGAGGCTTGGCGGCAACCCCACCCCTAAATCCCCTCCCCGTACACGAGGAGGGGACTTGAATGCGCGGCGCGTACTATTCCCTTTTAAGTCCGATTAAGTCCGAGCGAGGGATTCTAATATCCGGCGCGTCGTATTTTGCTCCCCCTCTCTGAATTCGGGGAGGGGGCTGGGGGGTAGGGTTTAGGAGAAGGAATCATCGTGAACAGCGAGGAGATAAACATGGCACGACGTTACACCGCCGACGACAAACGCGCCGCGCTCGAACAGTTGGACTCCGGCGCGGACATGCAAAGCGTAAGCGCACAGTTGGGGGTTCGCCCATCGACCTTGCGGGCGTGGCAGCGCGAAAACAGCGAATCACGCGAGACACGCTTACGCGCCGAAATCTGCCGCCTAGAAGAACGACTGATCGAGAATACGCATAAGCTGCTGGATACGATGGACGGCGTGATTGAAAACGCGCCGCTGAATCAACGGGCAACGGCGCTCGGCATTTTTATTGACCGCTATCTCAAGTTAGATGAGCATCTGGCTCAGACGCAGAATGAGGCGCAGGATGAAACGGACGGCACAATCCGCATCGAATATCGTTACCCCGATGGTTCAATTCATCGCGCCCCACCCTGGGCAGGCGACGATTCTGGCTACGACGGCCCGGTTTCGCGTGGTGGCTTGTGGCCGTCGGTTCGGCAAAACGGAGACGGGCAAAATCCTGATCCTCGAACACGCCCTACGCGGCGGACGGGCGTGGTGGTTAGCGCCGACTTACGCGATGGCGAGCCAAGTGTGGCGCGATTTGAAGACGACAGCCTTGATGCGGAGCGCCTCTGGCCGGACGACTGACTCCGACTCGCAGACCGTGCATATCTCCGAAACAGAGCGCCGGATTGATTTCTCTAAAGGCGGGATGATCGCCATCCGCAGCACCCACGCGCCGGAACTGCTGCGCGGCATGGGGCTGGATTTGGCGATTCTGGACGAAGCCGCCTTTATGCCGCCGCAAGTGTGGCCTGAGATTGTGCGCCCGATGCTGCTCGACCAGCGCGGCGGGGCGCTGTTTTTGAGTTCGCCGAATGGGCGCAATCACTTCTGGGAATTGTTCAAGCTCGGCCTTGATCCCGAAGAACCAGAATGGCATTCGTTCCATTTTAAGACGAGCGATAATCCGCTGATTCTGCCGGAGGATTTAGAGGCCATCCGCCGCACCACGCCTGAGCGCGTGTGGAAGCAGGAATATCTGGCGGAATTTACCGACGATGCCGGGCAAGTCTTTCGTGGGATTTACGAATCCGCCACCGCACCAACCGATGCCCAACCGCTCCCCGGTGGACGCTATATCGGCGGCATTGACTGGGGGCGCGATAATGATTTCTCGTGTGTCGTCATCATCGACGCGGAGACACGCCAGATGGTGGCAATGGATCGCTTTCATCAGATCGGCTGGGAACTGCAACGCGGACGAATCGCGGCGTTGGTTGAAAAATGGCATCCGGCGATATTGTGGGCGGAAGCAAACAGCATCGGCGCGGTCAATATCGAAGCGCTGCAAGCGGCAGGGCTGCCGATTCGAGCGTTTACGACGACTGTCCGCAGCAAAGGGCCGCTGATCGACGATCTGGCGCTGGCGATTGAACGCGCCGAAATCGTGCTGCTGCCGGACGCTGTGCTGATGAATGAACTCGCCTCATATACGTTAGAACGCTTACCCGGCGGCGGTTATCGTTATGCCGCGCCCTCTGGCGGTCATGACGACACAGTGATCGCGCTGGCTTTAGCGTGGCATGGGGTGCGTTATGGCGGCGTAGGCGTGGACTTCGCGTAAGATGGGGTACACACTGCAAAAAGCCAGTGATGATTTCAAGATAGTCTTGATCGTCTGCCAGCGATCTTCGGGTTGGGGCTGTGTCAAGGTCACGGCGGTTGCCTCAGTAATGGCGCAGATATGAATTCAAAAACCATATCATAATCAGCTTGAGGCCACAGCCCCCTAGAATAGAGGTGGTTTAATTTCGTTTTGGCGTGACTTTCTCCACTTCTTCGCCCAACTCTTCTTTGCGACTCCTTGCGTTCTTTGCACCTAAATCTTTTTTTATCCCCTCTTTGCAAATCCTCCGGCGATTTTCAGCCTGTAACCTCCTTCATCCTATGCTACGATAGACCCCCTAACTGAAATTCGTAAAGACACGGCCTGATATGGTAAAAATAGGCTTTAACAATGCCGTGACCTTTCGTGATTTGAGGGTTTTATATTCATGAGTCACCATGCAAATAGGATGCGTTTTGATGCACTTGCATGGCAAAAGCATGAGTTTTTAAAGGAAGTCGTATGACTGGTAAATCCAATCGCAACACACTGGCACGTACCCCGATTGCAATTGTGGGTATGTCGTCTGTTTTCCCGATGGCGAAAAATCTGCGCGAGTTTTGGGATAATATCGTCAACAAAGTGGACTGCATCACCGATGTCCCTGCCTCGCGCTGGAACGTCGATGATTATTATGACCCCGACCCCACTACGCCCGATAAAACCTATTGTAAGCGCGGCGGTTTTTTGCCCGATCTTGATTTCGATCCGCTGGAATTTGGCCTCCCCCCGAATATCTTAGAAGTAACCGATGTTTCGCAATTAATCGCTTTGATGGTAGCGCGGGATGCGCTGTCTGACGCGGGTTATCTGGAAACGACTGCCGAAATCCGCGAAAAAACCGGTGTGGTGCTGGGCGCGACAGGCGGCCTCAAGCTGCTCTCGCCGCTGACCTCGCGCCTGCAATATCCGATCTGGGAACGGGCGCTCAAAAGCTGCGGTCTGAACGATGCCGATACGTCGGTCATCGTCGAAAAAATTAAACTGGCTTACGTGAAGTGGGAAGAAAACAGCTTCCCCGGCCTGCTGCCGAATGTCATTTCCGGGCGCGTGGCGAATCGTCTTGATCTGGGCGGGATGAACTGCACCGTTGACGCGGCCTGTGCGTCTTCAATGGGAGCGATGAAGCTGGCGATCAGCGATTTGATCGAAGGCCGCGCCGATATGATGCTCACGGGCGGCGTGGATACGGATAATTCCATCTTCGCCTATATCTGCTTCAGCAAAACCCCCGCGTTCAGCAAAGGCCAGCGTCCCCGTCCATTTGATGAAGAATCCGACGGCATGATGGTAGGCGAAGGCGTAAGCATGATGGTGCTTAAGCGGCTGGAAGATGCCGAGCGAGACAATGATCGCATTTACGCCGTGATTCGCGGCATCGGCACATCAAGCGACGGACGCTATAAGAGTATCTATGCGCCGCGTGGCGAAGGCCAAGAACTGGCGCTGGAACGCGCTTTTGAAGATGCCGAACTTTCCCCGATGGATATTCAATTGATCGAGGCACATGGTACTGGCACTGTCGCTGGCGACCAGACCGAAACCAGCACGATTGTGCGCTTCTTTAATAAATACAGCACCGAGCGCGGCAAGGTCGCCGTCGGCAGCGTAAAATCACAAATCGGTCACGCTAAAGGCGCGGCGGGTGTGGCAGGTGTCGTCAAGGCGGCGCTGGCACTGCATCACAAAATCCTCCCTGCGACCATCAACGTCACCAACCCTAATCCTAAAATGGGCATCGACGACTCGCCGCTGTATATCAACAGCGAGACGCGCCCCTGGATTATGTCCGACCCAAACCAAAAGCGTCGGGCGGGGGTGTCGTCCTTCGGCTTCGGCGGGACGAACTTCCACTTTATCTTAGAAGAATATGGTAATGACCAAAAAGGTGCATATCGCCTGCACAACGCGGCACAGCTTATTCTGTTGAATGGCGCTACACCGCAAGCACTGCTGACTCGCGCCAACGAAGCCCTGATCGGTTTGCAATCAGAAGAAGCCGAACAGTATTTCCTCAACCTGATTCGCGCCTCGCGCACGCTGCAAATCCCGCAGAATGATGCGCGTCTCGGTTTCGCAGCAACTTCTGTGACGGAAGCGATGGATCTGCTGACGGCGACGGTGAAACTGCTGACCGAAAAGGCCAGCGCTGAGGAATGGAATCATCCCAAAGGCGTGTATTATCGCCGCGCCGGATTGAATTTGACCGGGCGTGTGGTGGCACTGTTCAGCGGACAAGGCTCGCAGTATGTCGAGATGGGGCGCGAATTGGCACTGAACTTCCCGGCGATGCGCGAGAGTTACGCCCAAATCGATAATCTTTTCCAGAAAGATGGCCTCACGCCGATTTCAGAAGTGGTCTTCCCTGCTCCGGCCTATACTCAGGTCGCTAAAGACGCGCAAGCCGCGATGCTCCAGCGGACGGATTATGTGCAGCCGTCAATTGGGGCTTTCAGCGCTGGCTTATTCAAGATGTTCCAGGCGGCAGGCTTCCAACCAGATTTCGCCGCTGGTCACAGTTTCGGTGAACTCACCGCGCTCTGGGCGGCAGGCGCAGTGAGCGATGCCGATTATTATGCGCTCGTCAAGGCGCGAGGATTAGCGATGGCTCCGCCTGCTGATCCGAACTTCGATGCCGGGACGATGATGGCCGTTACAGGCGACGTGACCAACCTACAAAATGACATCGCCGGAATGCAGGGTGTTTATGCCGCCAACATTAATTCGCCCAAACAGGTCGTGATCGCAGGCGCAAAAAATGCGCTGGAAGCCGCCAGACCGCAGCTTGTGGCGAAAGGTTACACCGTCACGCCGCTTTCGGTATCGGCAGCCTTCCATACCCCGCTGGTCGGTCACGCCCAGAAGCCCTTCGCGCGAGCAGTCCAGAACGCGACGTTTAACAAGACGCGCATTCCGGTGTTCTCCAACGCCAGCGGACAGGCTTATCCGGCTGAACCCGCCGACATGCGCCAGACGCTTTCCGACCATATCTTAAATTCGGTGCATTTCCGGCAGGAAGTCGAAAATATTCACGCGGCAGGCGGCTATCTCTTCATCGAATTTGGCCCGCGCAACGTCCTGACCAATCTCGTAAAAGAAATTTTGGGCGATAAGCCGCATGTCGCCATCGCGCTCAACGGCAGTCGCCAGAAAGATAGTGACCGTCAACTGCGCGAGGCGCTGGCGCATCTGCGTGTCGTCGGCTTGAATGTGGGCGATATTGACCCGTATGTCGTCGAACAGACTCCGGTTTCCGCCGGAGGCCGCAAGAAAGGCATGTCGGTCAAGATCAGCGGCAATGCTTACGTCAGCGAAAAGACGCGCCAAGCATGGCGTGATGCGCTGAATGATGGCTATCAATTGACGAGCCTACGCGCCGACATCTATTCGCCAAATCCGCTGCCAGCGCCACAGCCCGACATTATCCTGCCGCCGCGTCCTATGACACCCGAAATTCAGCCGCCGCATCCTACCCAGCCGGAAATTCAACCGCCTGCGCCGGATATGCCGGAACTCCCGAATCCGCAGCCCAGTGAGCCTGATATTACGCCTCCCGCGCCGCCGGAAATTATCCCGCCCACGCCGGATATTCAAATGCCGCCGCGTCGTGACGGTGAAGCCCTTCTGCCGCAGGTGATGGCGCAGTTCACACAAAATCAGACCGATACGCTCCATGCTCACGCGCAGTATTTGGCGAATCAGGCTGAATACATCAAGACCTTTAC
>DAOTTO010000388.1:0-3804 GCA_034437895.1 Anaerolineae bacterium
ACCAAAGATGCCCAAGTGAAGCTGCTGATCTATAAAGCGATTGATGACATCCGTACCGATAAGCTGATGTCGGAAATTGAGGTGGAATATGCGCTGGATATGGCACTGCGTGGCGCGGAATTTCCGGGTGATTTGGTGGGTCGTCCCGCCGATGATTTTGATGAGGACGAGGAAGATGACGAAAATGACGAAAGACCGATTTATTTTTGAACAAGCTGAAAAAGATTTTTTAAGGGCAGACACGGGAAAAGTCTGGCCTTTTTGTTTTAAGCCACAATTTGCAACTTTTAGCTTATTACTTGCCGCCTTTTATCTAAAACTCACTTTCCTCTGATACACTCATCTTACAACAAACCACCCCTGCGAAGTTCCTGTGAAAATCCAAGTAAACCGATCAAGCCGAGATAGTTAAGGTGAGAGCATGATTTTATTGAATACGCTCAAACAGACGGCCTATAAGCTGCGTCTGCTGGTTGCGTTGATTTTTGTCGCACTTGTTAGTGCGCTAGTCTGGTTTTTTAGCCGCCGTTGGAATTTACTCATCGTGCGAGAAACTCAAGTCCCTGTAGCAGCGACCCAATTGCCCCCTCACATGCAAAAGGCGAAAACTACCCCCGGTGAACAACCTGTGCAACCTATTCAAGCAGGTGAAGGTGATTATTACCACCGCATTTATCAGGTGGATATTTTGCATCCAACAATGAGTAAAGAAGCGCTTTTTCAAAAGGTATTTGAGGATATTAATCAATTCATCGCTTCTGAAATGGCCTCTTTCGAAAAAATCAAAGGAAATGATGACCATTGGGAAGTCAGTGATGAATTTTTTGTTCATATTACTGGCCCTTGGAATGGCCCCGTGCGTTTGATTGATCTTCACCCTACATCTTTCGCTTTTGTAACGCTAAAAGGCCATTTAGAAGCTGGAGAAATTCAATTTCGTATCCTTGATCATCCACAGCAGGAAGATGCCTTCCGTTTTGAAATTCGTTCATGGGCGCGAAGCAGTAATGTGATCACCAATTTTTTCTACGGCATAATAGGCATTTCCAAGTTTTCGCAAACACGCATGTGGACTTTTTTCTGTAAACGGGTTCTGGAGGAAAGTGGGGGCGAATTGATCGGTAAGATCAATGTGATGACGCATCGCGTTCATTATAAGCCGCAAGAGCCTACCCCTTTATGGAAGCAGTATACAAACCAGTTTGATCGCTGGAACAGCGCCGAACTTAATTATGATCCAAGCAAAAGGCAGGAATTTACCGAAATCAATGGCTGGCATCTTGATGAATATATGATTGGCCTTCCCTCGGAGCGGCCTGGCGAACCTGCCGCTGACGGGTCTTGGAAAGCCGCCCAACAGATTGTGAGTAACTATGAATTCCCTGATCCGTCCCTCGTTACAGGCATTTTCGTACCAGAGAACCCTTTAGATAAACGGATTATGATTATTCGGGGGCGTTTCCTGTTTTTCACGTTTTTATTCGGTGTTCGTGTAAGCCAAGTGATTGATGAGCTGCGTGATGTCGATAAACGCGGCGAAGCACGCGTATGGGGTTATGGCTATCGTACATTGTCCGGTCACTTTGAAATGGGGGAGATCACTTTCGAGATATGGAAGTTTTTGAAAAGCGGCGAAGTTGAATTCCAGATGCACGCCTATTCTAAACCTGCCAATATAACTAACCCCTTTTATCGGTTAGGTTTTAGGCTGTTCGGGCGCTCACTCCAAAAACGCTTTGGTGCGACCTCCCTTGAACGAATGCAGCAGCTTGTGATCGAACGAATTGCCGACACTACAGAGACAGAAAAACCGATTGAAACCCCAGAGGTTCAATCTATTGCGAATGATGAAGATGCCAGCCGTAAAGTAGAAGAGATCACACAAGCCGATGAGCAAGTTAGCGCTTCGTAGCGGGGATAAGGGCACGGCTCGCAAACACAACAATTGTGTCTTCAACAACGCCTAATAAAGGATCAGGGATATTTACCTCATCGTGGAGTGTTTTTCGAGCATAGTAAGCGCCATAGGAACCAGCAATCGCCGCCAGCGCACCAACACAAGCACCCTGCAAGGGCTGTTTTTTAGAAATCGCCGCTCCAACGAACCCACCACACACTGCCCGTCCAACCAGCGGAATGGCTTGTAGACGTGATGGCACAAACGGTGTTTTGTCCATCACCATTTCGCCTACTGCCATCATTTTAAGCAGCAAGGCAGTTTGTGGCTGTTTTAATAGAATCTGTAGCAGGCTGCCGTCATAACTATCCTTGCTGGCTTGATCGCTTAAGAAGGCCAGCGCTGTCATGCTTCGCAGTCCACTTAACGCGCCTAATCCTAAAATGGGAAGCAAATTCATCCGACGTTTCCTCCTGAACAACCTAAATTGCTACTGTGACCTGTTGGCTCTATTTCACTGTCTGCTTATGAAGGTGAGACATCGCAGTCATTACTGTAGATTCAAGCGATGCGCTTACCCATAATCATTAGCATTTTTGCAATACAATCGCGCCTTTTTCATTATCGTGGATTTCGACCACCTTAAGCATGTAATCTGCTATCCACTGCTTGACCATCTCATACTCATCAGGGCGGGCGAAATCATCAACGATAATGATTGCACCCTGTGCCAAGCGCTCAAAAAGGATGGGCAGCGCAGGATACCGTGCTAGTTTTTGCACACGCTTTGGCGGGCCATCGATAACGAGTAAATCAACTTTACCCATATCCGGGATTTTAGTGGGGTCATACCAGCGCCATGTTTCGCCTTTTAAAGTCGTCGCTACAAGCGGCGCGTGGATGATAGTCGCATACTCGTGCAAACAGTGTACTTCTAGTTGCTCTAATGAATGTGAGGCAAAATGTGCCTCGTGTTCCAGCGTGAATAATTCGCCTTTGTTGGCAGCCTTGAGCAAATAGCTCGATATAAGGGTCGATACGCCGCTGCCCAACTCTAAAACGACTTTAGGCTGGTGATGTTGAATCTGCGCGGCGATGATGGTTAGGAAGTCCGGCGAGGCCGCCCATAAGCGCGTGGGGGGGAGGGGTTGTACAATCTGCACAGTATTATGCAGCGAGAATAAGGCCTCAATCTCTCGATAATGATGAAAGTTATCGGTCTGTGCTTTATTGAAAAGGTACATTTGCAAGGTGACTAAAGCGCCGCCTAATGTGATGACACAAAGCAACAGCACAATCTGCCCTATCAAAAACCACCCCAATAATGACAGTCCCGCCCAAATTAACCCCGCATATCCCAGCCGCTTCACCAACTTATAAAATTCGGGATCATCAGCTTTAATGCGTTTTGGTTGTCTTATCATCGTTTACTCGCTTCTCATAGGTAGTGATACCATTCAGCGTAATTCCAAACCATGTGATTAAGCTATGGTAGAAATCTACACTAAAGTGCCAAAGTTACTCAACAAAAATATGATCTTACACACGTACTCTGTTAAAGCCACTCAAGCAGTGTGTGAAGTGAATTTGTGTGAGGCTTACGAGGCATTTTTGTGAATGATGATGTGCAACGGTAATTTCTATGAGGAAGAATGTATTATGGCATAGAATCAGCAACTACGGGTTAACGATAAACCAATAGTTAGTGAGAAACATATAAGCCCAAGCTAAAGATAGACGACATAAGAAGGGGGTAAGTTGTGAAATTATCACATATATCAAAACTTTCGCTTACCTCACCCCCCGGCCCCCTCTCCAAGTATTGGCTATGCATTACCCACATCTTTGGGGAGAGAAGGGTTAAATAAAATCCAAGCGTCAGAGATATCCTGAAGGCGTGTCCAACC
>DAOTTO010000389.1:0-1889 GCA_034437895.1 Anaerolineae bacterium
CCCCGGCCCCCTCTCCAAGTATTGGAGAGGGGGAGAAAAACGCATCTTGAAGTCCCCTCTCCATGCAATGGGGAGGGGATTTAGGGGTGGGGTAAATGCGTGAGCGAAAGTCCTAAATAGAAGTGTTTTTAAAGGGAACGACACATCAGTCATTCCCCTGAGTTTTCTCTATGTTGCCCTGGATGCTGCGCTACTGTCCTTCCGGGCGCGGCGGAAGCGTACCCATAATCAAAATGGCATAATTGCCTTCAGCGGGGGTGCGACTGCTGAATTGTAAAAGCAGCGGATCGGGATTGCCGGGCATGAGGCGCAAACCCGCGTCTAAGCGGCTGCCCGTTATCACTGTTCCATCGCTAAGTGTGACTCCTGCACCGATCAACGCCGGAACATCTTCGCACCCACGCCGGCCTGCATCATCACAAGTAGCAAGAATGTTGTCTTCCACATCAATTAAGGTCAAGGTGGGGTCGAGCCGCGACGTTCCGTTTTTGACCATGTAGACCAGCAGGTCAGTTGTTGCCGCCGCCAATGGCCCAATTCGGGCGACGAAGGCATCATCATCAAGCGCCGGAGAGATCGTAAATCCCTCAATCAGGATTAAATAGCGCCCTGCTGCCCCGTCAATGCTGCCGATAGTCAGCGTGACATCTTCGATATCGCCGCTTAAGCCATATTGCGCCGCACCGGGCGGAGACTCGGCAGGAAGCGTAATCGTCGCTTCACCGGGGAGCGTAAATTGGTCGCCACCCATCGCTTGAGAATCAACCGCACAGTCGTTAATTTCGCCCTGCTGCCCGGCCTCCACGCGGATCAACGGCTGGAAACCGTCTAATCCATAAACGCTCACGCGGAAATTTTCGTTCAATTCCTGCGTCCATTGGAAAGTTGCTGCCGTTGTGACTTCTTCTTCGCCGCAGCGGAAGACCACATCTTGATAGGCATCGCCGCTGCCGCCGTCGAAATTGGCGCGGCGGATTTGCAACGTGTAACTGCCGGTTGTCGTCCCTTCCTGATTACCAGCGCGGGTGGCGATGAGGACGAATTCGCCGCTTTCGGGGAGGGTATATTCCAGTTCGATCTGGCTGTCCGGCGCGGCATTGACGGGTTCGCCTTCAAACCGCCCATCGCTCGCCGTGAGTAAATCGCCACCTGTCGTCCCGATGCCCAACAGCGGCGCAAGCCCATTCGATGCCGTCATAAACGCTACGACCACATCACCCTGCGCCCCGGTGAATGACCAGCGATCAAAAAAGGCATCTTCAGTGATGGTATCTTGCACGATTTCATCATAACTAATGGAAGAAAGGGTCGGCTGATCGTCATCCTGCGCCGTAACCATCGGCAGAATCATCAGCGAAAGTAGTATTCCGAGAATCAAGCCAAAGCGTAAAGCCCGCATAGTACACCTATCTGATAGCGGCTGAAAGCATTCTTTGAGTCAACTCTAGGCGAAATCGAGGAATTTGACAATTGTGCGAAATAAAAACAGAGGACATCTCTGCCCCCTGTCTTTAACGCAAGGATGAATCCTTACGGGAACTACTTGATTTCGACGACTGCGCCTTCGACCAATTCCTTGGCTTCTTTCAAGCCCAGGTTGGTAACGGTACGAACTGCCTTGATGACGTTGATTTTCTTGGGGCCAGCATCCTTGAGCCTCGCCCTTCACCCCAACCCTGCTTCACCCCTGAGTAGTTACAAATAACTTTCGATAAAGAATTGCAAAAACAGGTTGTTTCTTGGGGCGAGTCATGACTCGCCCCTACATAAAGAACTAATTGAGACTTTTGAAAAAAGCGATAGATAGTGCATCATGGGAGGAAAAACCTGACCAAAGGTAAACCACCATGAGCACTATCCCGGTAAGTTTAACGCAAGAACAGTTCGAA
>DAOTTO010000390.1:0-2023 GCA_034437895.1 Anaerolineae bacterium
GAGGCAGTCGGCGATTCTTACCTCTATCAGCCAGAAGGTGCAGAAGCGCCTGTGGCGGTTCGCAGTTTGGCCTATACCCCTAACGGGCAAAATGCCGTCGTTGGCTATGAAGACGGTACAGTATTGGTGTGGGATTTAGCCGCCCATGAAGAGCTTGAGCGCTTTACTGACCACAGCCATGCGGTTGTCGTCATCGAATTTACCCGCGATGGAACCAAACTCATGACGGCAGATGAAGGGAACGCCGATGCTGATGAACCCAGCCTTCTCATCGTCCGCGATGCAGCAACTTTTGAAACAACGACGGAATTTGCCCCGACGGTTACGTATATCCGCTCCGCGACCTTCCACCCGGAAGGGACACTCATCCTCTTAGGATTAGCGGATAGTTCGGTACAATTATGGGATAGTGAAACTAACGAAATCATCCGCCAATTTATAGCTCCCAACAGCGCCAAAGCCCATAACGGTCTCGTCTGGGATTTAGCTTTTAGCGAAGATGGTCATCTGGCAGTAACAGTCTCCGAAGATTACACGATGCGCTTGTGGCTGGTCGATCAAGGGAGTTTAATCCGCACGTTTCAAGCGCACAGCAGTGTCATCCGTTCTGTGAGTATCGTCGCCAGTCAAACGCAGTCAGGCCAGATTCAGGCGATTACAGCATCCGATGACACAACTTTGCGCCTATGGGATTTGATCAACCCCGGAGAACAAGCCCGTTACTACGGCTTTACCGACAGAGTGGCGAGTGTCGCCTTTAACCAGGATGAAAGCCTTGCCGTCGCTGGTTCTTGGGATGGGACAATTCGCTGGTGGGATGTTACCAGTGGACGGCAGCAGGGGAGTTATGTGGTTGGCAATTATTTAAACGATATTGCGCTTAACCCAACCAATAACACGATTTTTATCGGTGCATGGACACCTAGTTTGCTTGTTTATGACCTCGATACCCAATCGATTGTCCACGAGTTCCCTGATGTCGATGGTGATTGGATTGAATCTGTCGCCGTGAATGCTGATGGTACACGCGGGCTGGCAACTCTAAATAATAATGCCGCAGTGGGATTGTTCGATCTGGAAACAGGGGAAAAACTGAATGAATTCCCCATTGCGGACGAATATATTCGAAGTGTCGAGTTTAGCCCGGATGGTACGATGGCGGCGGCGGGCGGTACTACGGGAAAACTTTATCTGATTGATCTTCAAACTGGAGATGTGCGTGTTCTAACAGGCCATTCGCCCGTTGCGGGATACAGTGCGGCTTTCAGCCCGGATGGAAAAACCTTAGCCTCTGCAGGGGCAGATTTCTTGGTACGCTTATGGGATGTTGCCAGTGGCGAGCAAACCGATATCCTCGCTGGTCATAACAACGAAGTCCATGATGTTCGCTTTAGTACCGATGGAACTCATCTTATTACGGCTTCATCCGACGAAACAATTCGCCTGTGGGATATTGCGACAAGCGAAGTTATCTATACCTTGTATGCTACTGGGTCGCCTGTGACTAGCGCTGCCTTGAATATGAATGAAGAACGGGTTTTGTTTGGCTCTACGGATTGGGTCGTGCGCTTGTGGCAGCCTGTACGGGTGGATGACCTGACGCGGTGGGCGCAGGAAAATCGTCAGATACCTGCTTTATCGTGCATTGAACGCACACAATATCGCATTAAGCCGTTGTGTGCCGATAATTAAAGTTGATGAAATTGATTTTGTGATACAATTTCAAATATCAACAATCAGGAGGTTTTTTCATGCGTCAAAGAGCTTTACTACTTTTCACTGTCGCCCTTCTACTATTTGGTGCAGTCGCCATTAGCAGCGCACAAAACATCACCATCGGGCTTTCTGTCCCCTCTTTGCCTGAAGAAGGGTTTTTTAATACGCTTGTGACCGAAGCCCAAACCGCCGCTGAAACTGCCGGTGTGGATCTCATTGTTCTAAGTGCCGACGATGATCCGGCGGTGGAAGCCGCCAATATCACGGATTTGATCAATCAAGGCGTGAGTGCTTTGTTGGTCTATCC
>DAOTTO010000391.1:0-5156 GCA_034437895.1 Anaerolineae bacterium
ATTTTGCCATAATCTGCCGTCGGGATTTTATGATCGACCCCGGCAGCATCACGATACACGTAACCCGCGCCGCCGCACCAATCACAATCGACGGTTTCGCCCGTAAATTCATCCTCGAACCAGCCGTAGCCTTCGCACGATTCGCAGCGTTTGATGTTCATTTTATCTATCTTTCTATCAAGGAACTGATTCAAGCTTTCAGCACTCAGCAAAAGCGGTAGCAGCACTCAAAAACTTAGGCGATTTGATGGATTGCCTCCTCTAAAAAATTGATCTTAGCGCAGCTTTTTAGGCGGAATTCAAACATCCGAATTACTTCAGGGAATAGATGCAGGGCTTTTGCTGGCTGTCTCATGAAGAAAGGGTTTATGCCGTTAGCAATTAAATACGGAGAACCCCTATCCCTAACCCTTTCCTCGCAAACAGGGCAAGGGAACAATATAGCGCACCTTGTATTCCTCCCCTTCCCCGGTTACGAGTTGGGGGGAGGTTAACGGGGCAATCATCCGTATTATTTTGAAAAAGTGCATAAACCCCTTGTTGCAAGCACAAATATCCAGTAAAAGCGAAAGCCCTAAAACGGAATAACCACCCCTTATTGCGGCACCAAGGTCTGTATACCGTCGGCAGGGACGCTTTCGGCGGCCCACCCTTCCAGTCCCTCAGCAGTGCGGATGCGCCACCAAATGAACTCATCGGCAAAAACCGGGCCATCCAGCAGCGTCACTTGATTGTTATCCTGTAAGCGGACGACAACATCCTCGTTACGCCCCGGATTAACGCGCACAAGCAGGTTATCATTGTTATCGGTGTTCACCACAGCCGTGCTGCCAATCGTTAAACGCGAGGTCGTCTCTGGCATCACTGTCTCTACTGGCAGCGGATACGGTGTCGCGGCTGGGACGATGCCTGCATCATCGCAGTACGGCAAAATCTGATACGTGCGGCGATCTTCGCAGGTGGGCGGATTGATAAAGCGATTGGCAAACGTCCAATCCATCAAATCGCGCAGGTTGGTAAACACCCGCCATGTGCTGAGGGTCGAGTCCGAAAGCCCGGTGACAACTTCGCGTCCGTCGGCTCTAAAATCAACGCTGCGAATGGATTCGTCGGCCTCGTAGCGGCGCAGTTCGAATCCGGTGGAGACATCCCACAAGCGCAACGTGCTGTCTTGCGACCCGGAAATAAAACTTTCCCCATCGGGCGAAAAATCGATGCCTAGCACAGCGCGATCATGGCCTTCAAAGGTCTGGGCGATTGTCCCCGTGGCGGCATCCCATAAGACAATGCCACCATTCCCGGCACCAGCGGCGATTTGTGTGCCTGGCGGATTAAACGCGACGGTTTGGATGACGCTGCCTTGGTCGCTGAATTGGCGGAGGATGTCGCCCGTCGCCACATTCCATAACACCAATTGATCGCTTGATGCGGAAACGATAGTTTGTCCATCCGGGCTAACTGCCGCGTCCAGTACGGCAATTGCATTGCCTAAATCGTAAACCCGAATCGCCTCTCCGGTACCCAGATTCCATAAGACCAATGTGCCATCATTAAAGGAGGCAACGGCCTGGGTGTTATCTGGCATAAAAGCGACGGTCAGCACATCGCCATGACCGCCTGCGATGGTGCGAATGGGCTGACCGCTGGCGATGTCCCACAAAATCAATGAATCGTCAGATGAGCCAGAAAGCGCTCGCAGCCCATCGGCGCTGATGGCGACATCATTCACACGGCCTGTATGCCCCAAAAACTGCTGGATCGTTAGCCCGGTATTGACGTTCCAGAAACGCAAGGTATTATCCGCTGCGCCGGAAAGTATCGTCCGTCCATCCGGGCTAAAAACACCGACTGCAAAGCTGGAACGGATGCTACGCACTTCATGTCCTCGAAACTCGATGATTTCCTCCGCCCGTTTGGTATCCCAAACACGCATCGTCCCGTCGGCTGAGGCGGAAAGCAAACGCCGTCCGTTCAGGCCATAGGCTAAATCCAGCACAGGGCCGGAATGCCCATTGAACTCGCCGATTCTTTGCGCCGTCGCCGTATCGTAAATGATGATGGTGTTATCGTTGGCGGCGGAAAGCGCTTGGCTGCCATCGGTATTGAAAATGACGGCGTTCACCGATTGACCTTCATGCTCATCAAAACGGCTGATCTCATCACCCGTATTGGCATTAAATAACCGGACTGTGCCGTCCTCAGAACCCGTGAGGATGTTGGCCTTAATCGGGCTAAAGACCACCGTATTCACATCAGAATCATGCGGGAATTGGCGAACTTCCACACTGTCGAAAACATTCCACAAGCGCACGGTGTCGTCATCAGACGTTGAGACAATTTGTGAGGCGTTGGTATTAAAAACGGCGCTGTTGACGGCATCGGTATGGCCTTCAAACCGCCGAAAAACTTCGCCGGTTTCCACCTGCCACATGATGACGGCCCAATCCGCCCCACCAGAGACAAGGAAGAGGCCATCCTTATTAAAAGCGAGGCTGTTTACGCCAGCGCGATGTCCGACAAAACGGCGAACTTCCGCGCCTGTTTCCACATCCCACAGAATAATCACCCCGTCGTCAGCAGCGGAGGCAAAGGTACGACCATCCGGGCTAAATTTGACGCTGTTAATAGGGCGGGTGTGGCCTTCAAACCGCCGTATTTCGCGCCCTGTATTGACATCCCATAAAATGATGGCGTTCTCATCCGTCATCAAAGCCGTCGAACCGTTAGGACTATAATCTACGGCGTTGACAATTCCACCGCTGCTGCTTAAAACGCGGCGTGTCCCCGGCGCATAAGCCACTTCCGCAAGGGTGCGCTGGCTTTGGGGCGGCGGCGAGTTGATCTGATTCGCTTGCACCGCCAACATCACGGCTAAATCGGTGTCGCTATCGACTAATTCCCGGTTTGCGCTGGCGGAAAGCGCGAGGCTTTGCGCTTGTCGGGCGCTTTCTTCGGCTGTTTGCAGGGCGGCTTCGGCACGATTTTCCTGCGCTCGTGCTTCCCGCAGGCTCAACAGCGCGAACACACTTAATGCCGCCGCGATGATGATACCTACCACAAGGACAACCGCTACTAACCGCAGTCGATTGGCGGCTTGTGCCTCCAGACTTAGCTCACGTTTAAGCTGTTCCTGCTGGGCTTGGGCGCGTTTTTCTTCTTCCTCCAAACTCAATTGGATAAACTCGCGCTGCAAGACCGTCGGGTCGCCAGAATCCAGCCAATCCTCCGCCCGTGCTAATCGGTTACCTGTGAGCAGATAAGCCATATCGCGGTTAGTAAGTTGCCAGTTGTTGGCGGATTGCAGCAGTTCGCCCCCAAAACGCAGCCCTTCCACATTTTCCGCCACCCAATCGGTGAAGCGCTTCCATTCACGAATCAGCGCCTCATGCCCGACCTCAATCCAGACCGTTGGCGCGGTTTGATCGTCCTCACTGGCTTTGATCTCGCGGCTGGCGATGAGCAAGCGCGAAGTCGGCGCGGTCAGCAGATCGATGACTTCCTGCACAGCTTGATCGGGGACATCGCGGAAGGCCAAATCATTGCGGTCTACCCGGCGGCGCGTGGCTTCCCCTGTCGCGCCGACTTCCACCAATCGCAGCAGCATCCGCCGCATGAGGGCCTGCTGCGCGGCGTTTAATCCCAGATAAATATTTTCGGCATGAGTGGCAAGGGCGCGGCGCACCCCGCCGATTTTTTCATAAGCGGCATTCGACAGCCGCCGACCATCGCGCAGCGCATAGAGTTCCTTGAGCGCATATTGCAGCAGCGGGAGCGATCCCGGCTGGCGGCGCACATCGTCCAGAATACGCTGTGGCAGTCCTTCCTCATACGACAGCCCAACCGCCTCGGCGGGGCCTTCGATGGCATGGAGAAGATCAGCCGCCGTCATTTCGGTAACGATGAGTAGATTTTCCTGCTCGAAAAGCCGCGCCAAATCGGGATAGCGGCCTAAACGATCAAAGAAATCCGCCCGCATGGTGATGATGGCTTGCGTTCTGCCGCCGGGGCGGGTTACGGCATAATGCAGCATCGCTAAAAATGCCGCGCCTTCTGCTTCGTTAGCGCGGGTGAATACTTCTTCAAATTGATCGACCACCAGCAGCAAACGGGCGGTCTTGGGGTCGTTGGACAAAATGCCTTCGACAAGGCGATCTAAATTTTGGGGCGATGCTGTCAGCAGCCGCTCGATTTGCGAGCCTTCCATATCTTCGCGTAAGGGCGCAAGACGCTGCGCCAACGCATCAACAGGCGAACTGCCCGGCGCAAAAATCACGACAGGCCATTCGTCGGAGTCCGGCAGGGTGCCAGAGCGAATTTCCGGGATGATCCCCGCCCGCACCAGCGAACTTTTGCCGCTGCCGCTTGCGCCGACGACGGCTAGAAATCGGGCGGCGTGTTCTTGCGAAAGCACGTTGAGCGCTTTACGGATTAATTCTTCGCGTCCGAAGAAAAAGTGCGAGTCGGTCTGTTGAAAGGCTTCCAGCCCTTTAAATGGATTTGGGATTTTAGCCGGATCAACATCATCATACGCCCCTACGCGGCGCAGACCAGGCAGCGCATTGAGCAGTTCGGGGAAGGCTTCTTCGTAGCGATTTTCAAAATTAATAAAGTGGACATCCAGCAGCCAGCGCATACTTTCGGTTTGCTGCAACTGCGTCATCGCGCTTACCGCCATCACCGGGATAATAATTTTCCCTTGCTGGCGGGCGGTATTGATCTCACGCTGGCACCACTCGCTGGTCACGGCATCGGGCGAGAGGCAGAAGATCAGCATCTCGGAACGCTCAATCCCGCGATAAATTTCATTTTGCCAGAGTTCGCCCGCTTGAATCTGCCGCCAATCGACCCAAACATCCAGACCCGCATCGCTTAGATCGCGGGCGAGCCGCTCGGCAAAATTTTTATTGCGACGTGAATAGGACACGAAAACCCGTCTCATGGCCTGCCCCTTTATTAGTTGCTTTTCCCGATTATAGTCGTGCGTTTGGCTTCCGGCGGGAAAGCGTCAGATAAACATCATCGTATCATAGAGAAAGCGATAGATGACGGATTATAAACGTTCCTCTATGAGAACGCCCAATTTTTGATCTAACCGTATTCTAACTTCCGATACCTTGTAGACTGGGCAGCAGTTCGACACGTCCACAGGTCTCTAC
>DAOTTO010000392.1:0-1992 GCA_034437895.1 Anaerolineae bacterium
AATATTATTCTCATCGGGCCGATGCGAGCGGGCAAAACAACCGTTGCGAGACTTCTGGCACAGGCGCTTGATATGCCGCATATTTCGTTGGATAAGGTCAAGCCTAAATATTATGAGGAGTTCGGCTACGATCAAGCCTATGCTCGTCAACTGCGCGATGAGCAGGGTTTCGGGGCGCTGTTGACCTATTGGAAGCCATTTGAAGTGCGGCTCGTGGAGCAAATCTTACAAGAGTATCCCAAAGGCCATGTGATTGACTTTGGCGCGGGGCATTCGGTTTATGAGGATGCAGCACATTTTAAGCGGGTTCAGGACGCATTAACACCCTATCCGCACGTCATTTTCCTTACGGCAACGGATGATGCGGAAGAAAACATTCGCATTTTGCATCAGCGTGATCTCGACGACGGCGAAAGCGGACTCCCTGAAATGAATGGTCAGTTCGTCCGCCATGAGTCCAATCGAAAATTGGCGACAGTTACAATCTTTACCAAAGACGCAACCCCGGAGCAAACGCTTGAAGAAGTTCTGAAGTATATTCGAGCTAATTCTTAACGCTTTTTCGGTTCGTTTTTATCGTACACAGCGCTTGGCGAATTTCGCCCAGATGATAGGCGCTGTGTACGACGATGGACATTGAATCGCTAATTGCATTATCATTTTCCCAAGTATCGGGCGATTGCATCACACGCAACACACGCAGATACGTTTCTTTAAGGCGGTTTTTGCTGGCTTCCCATTCGTCCGAACTCACAATGCTGATCGTGCGCTACACCTCGCCCCAATCGACTTTACCGACCTCTTTGTGCAGGATATGGCCTTCCAGCACATCGAGATAGAAGCGGATATGTTCGACTTGCGCGGCAATCGTAGCACAAGTTGCCGAAACAGAACGAGAGGCTTCCTCCGACGAGATAGTCGCCAATGTTTCAAAAAGTGATGTGCCTCTATCTAAATACATGCCCTGAACCTGTTCAAAAGTTTCCATATAGAGATCAAGTAGTTCGGCTGTGAATGCTTCCAGGGAAATTTGTTTACTCATAATCGCTCCTAAAATGATAAAGACAAATTTAGATATCGGCGGGCGAGAAACAGCGCCGCGATGACGGTTGAATCAGTCAATCGTCCCGCAGCGATCAAGTCTTCAAAACGATTCAACGGAATGGTTTCCGAGATAATCTCGTAGGCTTCATCGCCTAATAATTTATTTGGCATAAGATCACGGGCGAGATAAATTGTCCATGTCGTATCCATATATTTTGACCAAGGATGCAAGGTCGCGAGATAATGTAGCCGTCCGGCGCGAAAGCCGATTTCCTCTTGCAACTCGCGGTTGGCACTGACAGCGGCATCTTCTCCTGTTTCAATTACACCTGCCGGAAGCAGGAGGGTGAGCGAACTACTGTGATAGATTTGTGGTTCATGGATGAGAATCGCGTCACCATTAGAAGTGATGGGAACGCACATCACGCCATTATCACAGGCAATATAAGGCTCATTATATAAGCCTGCATGAAGCGCCATCCACTGATATACAAACAGCAGTTCGTTCATTTTTCTCCCCTCATTCAAGCGGATTAGGGTACAGTGACATGCAGGACACCCACGCTATCAGCCGTATAGGTCGCGCCATCGGTAGCCGACAGCGTTACACCCTCTGATGCAGAAGTTAACGTCACATCATACGTTCCATTTGGCATTAAATTCGTGAGATAAACCTCGATTGTGCCAACAGGTAGCACACAGCCTAAAGTTGTGATCGATGCGTTAGCGTCATGCGCGAAAATCACGACACTACCGCCAAATGCCGCGCCATCAGCGACAGTGCCATCGGTGCATGTGATGAGTGTCGCTGGCAGTGCTTCAACTTCGTCATTCGCGCCTTGCAATACGTTTAAAAAGCGTACATCACTCGCGCCACCCGCATTGATTTCCAGTCGAAAGCGCATCGTTTCAAAAAATGCGGGTGGGCTGCTGATTTCGTCTTGCAGC
>DAOTTO010000393.1:0-5181 GCA_034437895.1 Anaerolineae bacterium
AAAGACATCCTCGTCTGCTGGGAAGGCGTGAAAGACGCTGCCAAACCGCGCATCCATACCTTCCTCGGCACATCCGACTATCATCTCAATTACATTACCAAGACAACTCGTGCTGAAGCAATCGAAATCATCCGTAAAGCCGTCACCTTGGCGAAAAGCCTGTGCGACGATGTGGAGTTTAGCCCGATGGATGCCGGACGCAGCGATCCGGCGTTTTTGGTGGAAGTCTGCGCGGTAGCGGTGCAGTGCGGTGCGACAACGCTCAATATCCCCGACACTGTAGGTTATGTTACGCCGGAAGAATGGCGCGAAACGATTGCGAACTTAATCGCAGAAACACCCGGCGCGGGGCCGGGCAGCGGCGTGATTTGGTCGGTTCACTGCCATAATGATCTTGGCTTGGCGACGGCGAACACGCTGGCAGGTGTCCTCGGCGGCGCACGACAGGTCGAAGTCACGATTAACGGCATTGGTGAACGTGCCGGAAACACCAGTTTGGAAGAAGTCGTTATGGCGCTGCATACGCGTCCGCAGTTTTATGGACTGAATACCAACATCAATTCGCGGGAAATCGTCAAGACTAGCCGCATGGTGAGCAACTATACAGGCATGTATGTGCAGGCGAACAAGGCCATCGTCGGCGCGAATGCCTTTGCTCATGAAGCAGGTATTCATCAGGATGGGATGCTCAAACATGCCAGCACGTTTGAGATTATGACCCCGGAGACTGTCGGACTGTCGCAGAGTAAGCTGGTATTAGGTAAGCACAGTGGTCGTCATGCGCTCAAAGTGCGCCTTTCGGAACTCGGCTATAACGTCGAAGGCGACGCGCTGAATCAGCTTTTTGCCCGTTTTAAAGAATTGGCCGATGCCAAGAAAAATGTGACAGATGCTGATCTTGAAGCGCTTATGGCGGATGAATTCAACAAGCCGGAAGAAATTTTTAGCATGGATGATATTCAGGTCACATGTGGCACGATGGGAATGCCGACGGCGACTGTCAAAATGCACCGGGCAGGCAGCGGCGAGGCGTTTATTCATGCCGCAGTCGGGACGGGGCCAGTGGATGCGTCTTATAAGGCGATTGATGCCATTACTAATGCGCCTAACGTGCTGGTTGAATATGCCGTCCATAGTGTCACGGAAGGTATTGATGCGCTTGGCGAAGTGACTGTGCGAATCCAGCATCCCGAAACGGGGCGCTCCTTCGGCGGTTACGGCGCGGATAGTGATATTGTCGTTGCCAGCGTGAAGGCTTATCTGGCAGCGGTGAATCGCATGTTGGCGCTGCTCGGATTAGATGGCGTTCAGGCTGAAGGCGAAGCGGCGACGGTCAACATGAAATCGGAAGCAAAGTGATTTAGCCGCAAAGCCGCGTAGAACGTAAAGCAACTTAAACAAAAATCAGGAAAACATCTTTGCGCCTATCCGTGAATTTGAGAAAGAAAACAGAAAAAGATTAACCACAAAGGACACAAAGATCACAGTAAATTAAAACTCTTGGTGTTCTTGGCGGTTCAACTCATTCAACTTGCTCTCTTGAATCTAGGTCTGTAATTTGAGCGTCTTTACATTGAAATTTGTCCAATCTATGTTAAGTCTGGAAACGATTGATGAGTAATCACACCCCTAAAACATTGTTCGAGAAAGTTTGGGAAAGCCATCTGGTAAAACCACAGACGGCAGAAACTCCCGCCGTACTCTATATTGATCTGCACCTTGTCCATGAGGTCACATCACCACAAGCCTTTACGGTGCTGCGTGAACGCGGTTTAAAAGTCCGCCGTCCAGATAAAACCTTAGCGACGATGGATCACAGCACGCCTACGACCCCACGCGGTCTCGACGGAATCATCCCTGTTACCGATTCGCAAGCGGCATTCCAGCTTGATTTTCTCACGCGGAATTGTGCTGAATTTGGCATTCCGTTGTATGCGCTCGGCACAGAAAATCAGGGAATCGTCCATGTGATTGGCCCCGAACAAGGCTTAACCCAGCCGGGTATGACCATCGTCTGCGGCGACAGCCACACCAGCACACACGGCGCATTCGGCGCATTAGCTTTCGGCATTGGCACGAGCGAAGTCGGGCATGTGCTGGCGACGCAAACGCTGCTGCAAAGCCAACCCAAAACGATGGCTATCCGCGTGGATGGGCGGCTTTCGAGCGGTGTGACCGCGAAGGACATCATCCTCGCCATTATCGCCAAAATCGGCGTGGGCGGCGGCACGGGTTACGTGCTGGAGTATATGGGCGAGGCGATTCGTGCCTTGAGCATGGAAGGCCGCATGACGATTTGCAATATGTCCATCGAAGGCGGCGCACGGGCGGGTATGGTTGCGCCGGATGACACCACCTTTGATTATATTGCTGGACGTAAATATGCTCCGCAAGGCGCGGATTGGGATGCGGCAGTCGCAAAATGGCGTACTTTGCCTAGTGATGAAGGCGCGACGTTTGATGAAACCATCGTCCTTGAGGCAGATGACCTCACCCCGATGATTACCTACGGCACGAATCCCGGTATGGGTATGAAGATCATTGATCGTGTTCCTGATCCCGATAAGATGGGCGATGTGAGCCAAAAAGTCGCGCTGGATAAAGCACTGCGGTATATGGATTTGCAACCGGGGCAGAGTTTGCTCGGTAAGGCTGTGAATGTCGTCTTTGTCGGGAGCTGCACCAATTCGCGCATTAGCGATTTGCGCGAAGCTGCCAAGATGATCGAAGGGCGCAAAGTTGCCGATAGTGTGCGTATGATGGTCGTGCCGGGTTCGCAGAAAGTGAAAGCGCAGGCCGAGCGCGAAGGGCTGCACGAAATCTTCAAAGCGGCAGGCGCAGAATGGCGCGAGGCAGGCTGCTCGATGTGCATTGCGATGAATGGCGATCAACTGCAACCGGGCGAATATGCCGTCAGCACTAGCAACCGCAACTTTGAAGGACGGCAAGGTAAAGGCGGACGTACCTTCCTTGCCAGTCCACTTACAGCAGTCGCAACAGCCGTTAACGGCGTGATTACCGACCCGCGTGAAATGTACGCTGAAAGTCAAGCATTGGAGGCCGCAACGTAATGGAACCCCTACAACCTTTTTCTGGACGGATGGTTGCGCTGCCCAACAATGATATTGATACCGATCAGATCATTCCGGCGCGTTACCTTAAAGTGACGGATAAAAACGGCTTGGGCGAAGCCTGCTTCTCCGATTGGCGCTATAACGCGGATGGATCGCCCAAGCCGGAATTTCCGCTGAATAAGCCGGAGCATAAAGGCGCGGCGGTGCTGATTGGCGGACACAATTTTGGCTGTGGCAGTTCGCGTGAACATGCGCCTTGGGCATTACTCGGAGCAGGTTTTCAAGCCGTTATCAGCACCTACTTTGCCGATATTTTCAATAACAACGCGCTCAAAAATGGCCTGCTGCCGATTGTGGTGGATGAAGAAACCCATCAGCAGTTAATTAGCTTGGCTGAAGAAGACCCGACGACACAAATCACGGTTGATCTCGCCAGCCAATCGATCACGCTGCCGGATGGGCGTAATGTCGAATTTCCGATTGATGGCTTTAGTAAATACTGCCTGCTCAATGGGGTCGATCAACTCGGCTTTTTAATCAGCTTAGATGCGGATACAGTGGACTATGAAGCGGCGCATCCCGCACGAGTCATGACGACTGCATGAAACACATTTGAACTGCCAAGACACCAAGCGCGACAAGAATTCTAGGTTAATTTCTTTGCGAATCGGTGCGTTCCTTGCGCCTTTGCGTTGAATCTTTTCGCTAACAGCTAATTGCTAAAGGCTAATCGCTCTATGCAGATTGCAATCTATGACACGACGCTCCGCGATGGCACCCAGCGCGAAAATATATCGCTCTCTGTAGCGGATAAATTGAAAATCACCCAACTGCTGGATGATCTCGGCGTGGCCTATATCGAAGGCGGTTGGCCTGGCTCGAATCCGAAGGATGCGGCTTATTTCGACGCGGTAAAAACATTGACGCTCAAACATGCGCGAATCGCCGCGTTTGGCTCAACCTGCCGTAAAGAGGCCGACCCCGCAACCGATCCGAATATTATGGCGCTGGTCGAGGCACAAACGCCCGTTGTCACTGTCGTTGGCAAAACCTCGATGCTGCACGTCACCGAAGTGCTGCAAACCACGCCGGATGAAAATATCCGCATGATCCGGGAGAGTGTGCGCTATCTCAAAAGTCTGGGTAAGGAAGTCATCTACGACGCGGAACACTGCTTCGATGGCGCGAAGCTCGATTTTGAATACGCGCTGGATACGATCAAAGCGGCGGCGGATGCGGGGGCGGATTGTGTTGTCCTCTGCGATACTAACGGCGGTTCGCTCCCTTGGGAAGTGGCGCGTTTGGTGAATACTGTGCGTGAGGCGTTCCCCAATTTGGCGCTCGGAATCCATACCCATAATGACGGTGAACTGGCGGTTGCCAATACGTTAGCGGCGGTACAAGCCGGAGCGGTGCAAGTGCAAGGGACGGTCAATGGGTATGGGGAACGCTGCGGCAATGCCAATTTATGCAGCATCATTCCTGACCTCGAACTGAAGATGGGCTATCGCTGTTTGCCGGAAGGCGGATTAGCCCATTTAACGAGACTTTCTTGGACAGTTGCCGAAATCGCCAACCTTGCACCGGACGATCATCTGGCGTATGTCGGCAAAAGCGCCTTCGCCCATAAAGGCGGCATCCACGTCGCGGCGATTCGTCGCAATGTCGATAGCTATCAGCATATCAATCCGGCTTTGATCGGCAACGAAATGCGAATCCTCGTTTCTGACCTTTCTGGTCAGGGCAATCTTTTAAGCAAGGCGGAAGAATTTGGCCTCGATATTTCTAAAGCTGCCGCGCTAAAGGTTTTGCAGGAAATTAAAGAATTGGAAAATGCTGGCTTCGTGTTTGAAGGGGCGGAAGCGTCGGTAGGGATTCGTTTGCACCGCGCCCAACCGGATTATCAGCCGATTTTCACCTTGATTGATTTTACGGTGCTGGTTGAGGAACGGCGGGATCGCGGGTCGCTTTCTGAGGCGATGGTCAAAATTGAAGTCGATGGCGACATTATGCACACCGCCGCTGAAGGGAATGGCCCGGTCAATGCGCTCGATCTAGCTTTGCGGAAGGCGCTTGTCCCCAAATATCCGCAGCTTGCCGATTTTCA
>DAOTTO010000394.1:0-1736 GCA_034437895.1 Anaerolineae bacterium
AGCTCAATCAGGCTGGTTTGATAATCATAGGTGTTGCCCCGTTTATCGGCGGCAGCATCTTGCGCCAGCTTGACCAGCTTATCCACGACTTCCCGCGCTGATAAGCCTGTTTCTTGCCATAAATAAAACGCCAACGAACCCGGCATGGTATTAATCTCGTTGAGATAAATCTCGCCAGTGTCTTGATGAATGAGAAAATCCATCCGTGCCGTGCCGCGCCCGTCAATGGCTTTAAAGGCATCAATGGCATATTGCTGAATCCGCGTCGTGAGTTCGGCGCTAATCGGGGCAGGGATGATGCGCTCAGCGCTTTTCATGCCTTCGCCACCGCGCATATATTTTTCCTCGTAAGTCAAAAATTGATCCCACGAAACGGGTTGCTCCAATACTGAGGCTTCTATAGCATTCCCATTGCCCATAACCGCGCAGTTAATCTCTGCGCCGCCGACAATGGCGCGTTCTACGAGGATTCGGCGGTCAAAATGTATTGCCAAATCGATTGATTGTACCAAAATCGATTGATTTTCTGCCCGGCCTACGCCGATGCTGGAGCCTAAAGTCGCGGGTTTGATGAAGACAGGAAAAGCAAACTCGGCGAGGATCCGCTGCAAAATTTCCTCACGGTTTTCTTGCCAATCAGCGCGGGTGAAGGTGATACTTTCAATCACCGGAATGTTATGCTGGCGCAGCACATCTTTGGTGAGGGATTTGTCATTCGCTACAGCAGAAGCCAATACGCCGCAGCCGACATAAGGAATATCCGCCAGTTCAAATAACCCTTGCAGTGTGCCATCTTCACCATGTGACCCGTGTACGGTGGGGAAAATCACATCCAGCCGTTTGATTTCGCTTTTTTGCAGCAGCTTGGAGATGGGATTGAGAATCAATCCATGATGCTGGGCGTTGGGCGAGAGAATAACACTCTCTACGCCTTTAAAGCTAACGATCTCATCTCGATAATTTTTAAGATCAAGCAGGGGTTCGCCCGTATACCAGCGTCCATCGCGGTTGATATATACCGGGATGACCTCATAGCGTTCCGCATCAAAAGCCCGCATGACCTGATTTCCGGTCACGACTGATACATCATGTTCTACACTGCGTCCGCCAAAAATGACTGCGACGGTTGTTTTGCGTTTGGCGCTCATCACATCCCCGCTGAGAGATTTCGTTAAGAACGCCCGCAAATATGCAGGTAAATAGGCAAAATGTCAATAACGCGCAGTTCAGCGTGCCGTTGATAGGGCAATTTAGGCTTTCATTTTTTCACCGCAGCGAGCGACGAAATCTGCAAATAGTGGGTAGGTTGTTTCCAGCATACGCTCCGGGTGGAACTGCACCCCCAGCAGTCGTCCATCGACGGATTCAAGCGCTTCAACTACGCCATCCGTCCCGTATCCGACGGCTTTTAGCCCTGCGCCGACTTCCGCGACGGCTTGAATGTGATAGGTATTGACGGTCAGATTTTCGCCGAGTAGATGCCATAAATGCGAGTCAGGAGCAAAATGCACAGGATGGGGGGTGCCGCCGCGTCCGGCGCTGTGGGTGAGCGCACCTTCTTTTTGCGCCATCACATCGGCATAAATCGTTCCGCCTGCCTGGGCGTTGATGAACTGCATCCCGTAGCAAATGCCCAACACTGGACGATCTTCCACCGCCGCGTAAATCAACCGATCCGCTGTATCGCGTATGGGATGGACAGGCTCAATATCCGTTGGCAAATCGCCGATCAAGCC
>DAOTTO010000395.1:0-5033 GCA_034437895.1 Anaerolineae bacterium
TTGCCGAAGGCGGCGGCAGCCTTGACGAGTTCAGCTTGTTTGGCGGCGATTGCGTCCGGCATATTAAGCATCTGCCCCATGAGGATGCAGTAGGCATTTGTATCAATGCGTTCAACTGCATCAAAGGCGGCGTTTAAATCCTTTCCCATCACGAACAACCCATGCCAGGGTGCGATGGCGGCGGCGGCATGTTTGCGAATACGGGCTTCATTCCCCCGAATCGCCCCCGCGATATTTTCCGCTAGTTCGGGCGTATGCGAAGGCGCGAAAGCTACTACCGGAATATCCCCAAATTTGAGTGTGGCTTCCATCACCGCCGGAATCGGGCGATTCATCACCGCGAAGACCAACACATTCCGCGCATGAGCATGGATGACGGCCTTGCCATGTTCGCCAAATTCGGCATGAAGCCCCAGATGCACCCGCGATTCCCGCGAGAGTTTGCCTGTGCCTTCTAAAATTGTGCCGTCTTTAGACACGACCAGCACATCTTGCGGCTTAAGATTCCAGTGATGGATGCCGCCGGAAAACGAGGGCGACATACAGACGACATCATCCACACGGACGCTGATATTGCCTCCCGCGACATCGGTAAGCTGACGATCAAACATGAGCGCCCCGATATGGGCGATGTGGGCGCGGGCGGCTTCAATGGCTTCGTTCATGATGAAAACTCGTTTCTTTGCTTGGACAGCGTTTGGCTAAACTTAGCTTATCGGAATAAAATCATTATAGCGCACAGAGGACGGTAATTGGCATGATTGGACTGGATCATTACGTCAAAAACATTTAGAACCACAAGAAGATTAGACGCAAAGGTGCAAAGAACGCTAAGTTTCGCAAAGAAATTGGAGCATTTTCAGCGCGGTACGTCTGTGGATTCTGGAAAGTAAACGGAAATCGATTAACCACAGAGAGCAGAAAGAACACAGAGGGCTAAGTTTAAAATCTTGGTGTTCTTGGTGGCTTGGTGGTTCAAAAAAATTCAAACATCTTTCGAGAGTCTGCCGTAACAAGGGCTTATTGCTAAGCGCTAACCACTAATCGCTAATTACGAAAAGCTAAAGGCTGAATCGATGAATTTTGAATTTGCGACGGCGACAAAAATTATCTTCGGGGCGGGGAAACTGCGCGAAATTGACAATTATGCCGCACCAATGGGCAAGAAAGCGCTGTTGGTGATGGGACACAATCCTGAACGGGCGCGGACGCTGATCCAGAATTTGACCATTCACGGGATCGAAAGCGTGATTTTTTCAGTTTCCGGCGAGCCACAAATCGCCACCGCGCAGGCCGGAGTCACGTTGGCGCGGGAGTCGGGCTGTGATCTGGTGATCGCGTTTGGCGGCGGGAGTGTGCTGGATTCCGGCAAGGCCATCGCCATTCTCGCCACGAATGAGGGCGAACCGCTGGATTATCTGGAAGTGATCGGCAAAGGGCTGCCGCTAAAAAATCTGCCGCTGCCCATGATCGCCATCCCGACTACCGCCGGGACAGGCTCGGAAGTGACGGCTAACGCTGTGCTGAGTTCGCCTGAGCATAAAGTGAAGGTCAGTTTACGCAGTCCGATGATGCTGCCGCGTTTGGCATTGGTTGACCCAGAATTGACGTATGATCTACCCGCCGAAATTACCGCGAGTACGGGCATGGATGCGCTGACGCAGGTGATCGAGCCGTTTGTCAGCAACAAAGCCAATCCCATCACCGACGCGCTTTGTCGGGAAGGCATTTTACGGGCGGGACGGGCGCTGCGACTGGTGGTTCAGTCCGGCACAGAAAATTTTGCCGCTCGTGAAGACATGGCGCTGGCGAGTCTGCTAGGCGGGATGGCGCTGGCGAATGCCAAACTCGGCGCGGTACATGGGTTTGCAGGTGTGATCGGCGGGATGTTCGATGCGCCGCATGGGGCGGTCTGCGCGGCTTTGCTGCCTTATGTGATGGAAGTGAATTTACGAGCGCTGCGAGAACGCGATCATCATAGTGAGGCACTGCGGCGCTATGTCGAAATCGGACAGCTTTTAACTGGGCGTACCGATGCGGCAGCGGGCGTGGCGTGGGTGATCGAGACATGCCTGATGCTCAAAATTCCGCCGCTAGGGAAATATAGCATCACCGCCGCTGATATTCCTGCAATTGTAGAAAAATCCGCTAATGCCAGCAGTATGAAGGGCAATCCAATTGTGCTGACGCCGCACGAACTGACGGAAATTATGCAGAAGGCACTTTAAGCGATTTTTTTGTCCTTATTCGGGCGATACGTGCATCGTCCGACGAATATCGGTGGTCAAAAATTAGGCTTGTTACGTCCCTGCTAGATAGACCATCGCGGCTTGGCGGACGGTTTCGTCGGGATGTTGTGCTAAGGCTTGCAGCACTTTATAGCCGCGTTCACGTTGTATTTTGCCGAGTGCGTGGGCGATCTGCTGCAAAACAGCCGGCTCATTCCGCTGATTGATGGCTTCGATCAGGGCATCAACGGCCTCTTCTGTCGCCATGAGCGCCAGCCCATTAGCAGCGGCTTCGGCAGCCCCCGCCCGATTTTTGAGTAAAACGGTTGCGAGGACGTTGATGCTCAATTCGCCGCCGATTCGGGCTAAAGCAGCGGCGGCATGTTCGCGCACACCAGGTTCGGTGTCGCTCATCGCTTGCGCCAGCAGCGGAATATGGCGCGTCGTCCCCATTTCTGCCAGCACCATTGCCGCCATTGTGCGGACTTCACCGCTGTCATCGAGTATAGCGGAGGCCGCCAGATCAATTGTGACCATTTCGCGGTTCGTGTGCAGAATTCGCAGCGCCCAACTACGACATTCCCAATAAGCAATTTTGGCACACTCTTGCAGCATCGGCGTGGCTTTTTCTGGTGGGTGCATCAGCGCAAAAGCGATGGGCGACAGCCTACCCCAACGTGTTTCCGCCTCCATAGTTTTGCTGCTGGCAAGGCTGTGGCGGACGTGCTTCCAAAAGGTATACTGCCCATCGGTAATGTTATAAAGCGAGATGTCTTCTTTTTGCCATGCGGCGAGGGCGATTACAGCGCGTCCCCGCACCCGAATATCCGGGTTACGGAGTTCGGTCAGCAGCAGCTTAGGCCATTCATCTTTAGCGAGGTGTACCAAATCGGGCATAATTTGGGCAGGTTCTCGGTTGTATAAGATACCGATAAGAGGCTGCGTGATCGGTTTATTATCGAAATCAGATTTAAGTGTTTTGCCTGTCACTTTATAGACTAACGTTTTGAGCAATTCTGGGTCAATCGGCTTGCTCATAAACCCTTTAATCCCCGAATCTGCGGCTTGCTTAAAATATTCCGGTTCATCGTGCATCGTAATCATGATGATGGGAATATGAGCAGTTTGCTGCTTACCACGCAGTCGCTGCGCCACTTCTAATCCGTTCAAGCCGGGCATGTTGTAATCCAGCAGAATAATGTCCGGCTGAAAGCGAGAAGCGCGTTGTACGCCACGATGTCCACTAGCCTCGATTTCGACTTCCGCCCCCAACATCGACAGCATCTGCTTGTATCCGAGTTCAACCGCGTGATCGTCAATAACGAGGATTTTAACCTTAGTGTCGCTGTTGACCATGCTTACTTCGCTCCGTGCAGGCTGGGGATATATTGGTTCACGAGGCGGATGAGGCTTTCGGGCTTGATCGGCTTATCCAGCATATCTTTAATGCCATTGACGACGAAAAACTCGCGGGTGTCGTTTTTGTCCCAATCCAAGCTGGTAATCATAATCACGGGGACATTAAGCTGGTAACGCTTCATCAGTTCTAATAGGACGATGCCCTCTTGCCCTTCAACCTCATTAGGGCCAAGCGGCCCAAGCTGCATATCGAGCGTGATAAAGTCATACTTATGGCTGCAAATGGCGGAAGTGGCTTCATTACGGGTAGAGGCGGTATGCACTTCCAGCCCTTCACCCACCAAAATATCGCGCAGCAGATGTTGAAAACTTTCCGCATCTTCGATCACCAGCGCCAACGGCTTGTTGCTGATGCGCGTTTTGGGGACTTCCGCCGTTTCTTCTGGCTCTTTGGTCGCAGGCGTAGTAGAAGCCGCGCCACCCCCGCCGCCGGAAGGTTGCGCGGAATATTGTTTTTCGCCATGATGAAGGACAGCTTGAATGAGGGCTTGCGAAAGTTCGCGGTAGCCGTGATCGGTGCTTTGGCGGAAATCAATGTAATGAAGCTGGTGTAAAAAGTCAGGCAGGGTGCAAGTGCGAATCATCAGAGGGATAACAGTGTAGTGATTTTCCAGCGCTCGTTTAATCTCATACTGCACCCAATGAGATTTAACGGCTTCGGGGGTAAGCAAGACGATGACGGCTGCCGATTGCATCAGCGCGAGGTCGATGGATTTTTTCCATTCTTCGCCCCCGCGCATTCCGGCGAAATCAATCCAAGGTAAATAACCCATATCGCGGACTTTTTGCGCCAGCAAATCCGCCGCGAACCGATCTTCATGACTGTAACTGATAAAAACGCCGACATCGCTCCGTTTCATGATGTTGCACCTTTGTAAGTTCTATCTTAATGTGATGGGCGCGATGGTAAATCGCTGGCGAGTTCGTAATTGTCAATAGTAAATTGTAACTAATGAATTATCCACTAAATTCTAACCCAAAACTTGTTTTTGGCAAAGCGAAATTCTGAAAAGATGCGATTGCAACATCTTAACAAGCGGTTGTGTCTTTAGGTCATGCTCAGTTTATCCAAATTTTGAGGAATTTCTGACAATTAGATACTGAGGTTATGCACTTAAACAGTAGGGGCGACTCGGCGAGTCGCCCCATGTGTACCAAATTAAACCTTTTAGCATCACTTGGGATTAAAAACTTTAGGCTCATCAACCCTTCGGAAACTGTAATATGCTTTAACAAAATGATAGAGAACACCGCGTGTAGGGACATCATATTAGGACTTTCGCTCACGCATTTACCCCACCCCTAAATCCCCTCCCCATTGCATGGAGAGGGGACTTCAAGATGCGTTTTTCTCCCCCTCTCCAAGTATTGGAGAGGGGGCCGGGG
>DAOTTO010000396.1:0-11482 GCA_034437895.1 Anaerolineae bacterium
CACATAAATCAAAAAGACTGCTGGTAGTGGCGGAAAAAGCATCACGTAAAGCGGGATTCAATTCCTCGGCGCTGGTTAAAGCATCTTGTTCATCGGCAAAGCGGAGTTCCTCACCACACTGAATCGAATAATACATCCCCTCCGTTAAGCCAATCGAACGATCATAAAAATTCTGCGCCAGAAATGATAGTTCGCTTTCATCCCCATGCACCAATCGATCAATAAAGGCGGGTATGGTGGGAATGATATTTTTGACATAAAGATCGCCAAAGACGGTGCTGGCAATCATCTCTCCCGTCACATAGGTATTAAAGCGAAAACCATAATCGGTATGAGTCGTTTCAATCGGTACGGGAGAGTCGTTCAGCCGATTGATCAAATCGTAAAACGCTTTTTCCAGATGTGGATAGGCTTCCGCGCAGGCCGAATCCGCCGCGCACGAGTCGAACAGAAGATCAAATGCCCGCTGTTGATTGGCGGCACGCTCGGTATAAAGATTGGCTTGCAGGGGATATACTGAATCGAGCATGACGCTGCGAATACCTTCGGGAAAATCACGTATCGTCGTTAATGCCAATTTCGTACCGTAAGACACGCCGAACAAATTCCATTCTTCGTAACCGAGCGCGAGTCGTATATCCGCTACATCCGCTGCATTTTGGGCTGTGGTGTAAACGGTCAAATCCTCGCCAGAATCGATGAGCGTCTGTTGGCAGTCCAAGATTGCAGCAGTATCATCCTGTGCGGCTTCTTGCGCGGAACGTAGTCGCGCCGCATCTTGATAATTGCGTTCCAGCAAATCAGGGCAATTCAACGACGGCTCGGAAAGGCCGACACCGCGTTGATCGAACATAATAAAATCGCGTGTTTCCAGAAAAGCGCGATAATTCTGCCGGAAAGTAAAAGGCAGATATTCCAAAGTGCTGCCGCCGGGACCGCCTGTTAAGCTAATGATTGGGTCGGGCGCGGGCGTATCGCTAGTGCTATGCAAAATCGCCAGCGCGAGGCGGATTGTTTCGCCTTCGGGATTGCTATGATCTTCCGGCACGACTATATAACCACAGGTGACATCAACCCCTGCCGGAGTGCTGTAATTGCAGGAAGATTCTTCAAAACGCGGCACAATTTCGGCTTGCGCTTCTTGCGCTTGTAAAAATCGCCCACCCAAACCTAAACACACGACCACTAAGGCTAAAACGCTCATATGACAACGCATACAATAAACCTATATCACATCTAACTTTGTCGGACGATTCCTGCCGCTGCTAACGATTCAATTTCAGATTCATTAAAACCTGCTTCGCGTAGGATTAAGTCGGTATGTGCGCCATAACCAGGGATCATGTTCTCCATAACGGGGTCGCTCTCACTGATGCGAACTGGACTCCGCATCCAAGGTGTGCCATCCTCGAAAACACCAAGCATCCCCCGCGCCCGAAAATGCGGATCATGAGCAATTTCCGACATCGGCGCGACCTTCGTAAAGCAGCAGTCAACGGGTGCCAACAGCGCGTCCCATGCGTCTGCTGTTTTCAGGGAAAAAATGCCGCTAAGTTCGGTGATTAAGTAGCTTTGGCGTTCCGGGTCTAAATAGCCATTCATTAAATCAGGGCGTTCAACCGCTTTGCAAAAGTTTAGCCAGAATTTTTCTTCTAACGCCCCTAACGCCACTGATTTTTCATCACTGGTCTTATAAACACGATAACAGGCTTGCCCGCCTGTGAGTGTCCCTTGTCCATTGGGATAAGGATTCTGATCCATTTTCGCCACAGTCAGCGCCTCTACCCAATTATAGAGGGCAAACGGCAGCGCCGATTCCGCCAAGCCCGTATCAATAAATGCACCCTCGCCGGTACGCTCCCGCCGGAACAGCGCGGCTAAAATACCTGCGAACGCGCTATAAGCCCCCGCGATATCGGCGACCTGTCCCCCCATGATTTGCGGTGTTTCCATCGCATCCGTTAAGCCTGCCAGCGAGACATAATTGATGTCATGATTGCCGTGCATCGCGTATGGCCCGTCCGCGCCCCATCCCGAAAGCGAACAATAAATCAGGCGCGGATTAATCCCTTTGAGCGCATCATAATCACAGTTTAAACGCGCCATCACGCCCGGACGAAAGCCTTCGATTAGCACGTCGGCGCTTTCAATTAATTTTTTAAGCACATCCTGACCTCTTATTTCTTTAAGGTTCAGAATGATACTGCGCTTATTGCGATTATCAGCGCGGAAAAAAACACTTTGACCGTCGATTTGCGGCACCAACCAGCGGGCATAATCGCCGCCATTAGGGTCTTCGATCTTAATTACATCTGCGCCCAGATCAACCAGCATCATCGTACTCACTGCGCCAGGGATGAGCCGAGTCAAATCAAGCACACGTATGCCTTGCAGGGGGTGGGTCATAAAGGTCATCTCCTGATTACAGAGTTTCAATCATGAGGCATTTTAGCCGCTTGTAGGCTGTCTGAATAGTTAAGCGCATATTATGATTGCTTTACAACTTTTTGGCACGTCACCCTAGAATATGCTACATTATCTGTCACCGCAGTCTAACAATGCGGTTTCAGACAATAGTTGTTTCAAGCAATCTCAAAAGGAGTAAGGTTATGAGATCGAAATTCCGCATTTTGCTCTTGGTGCTGCTCATGGTAGTAGTAACTGGCGCTGTGCTGCCCGTCGCCGGGCAAGATATGATGTCGCTCGCGGCGGAAAGCTGCGATTACGGCGGTATCATCCAATCTATCGAAGCGGTTGATGAATTGACCGTCCGCTTTACACTCTGCCAAGCAGACCCCGCTTTTCCGTCTAAAGCAGCCTTTGCCGCTTTCGCCATTCACTCGTCCGATCATCTGGAAGCCACAGCAGGCGGCGGCACGGAACTTGTGCAAAATCCCATCGGCACCGGCCCCTATAAGCTGGAAACCTGGGACTTAGGCAATGAGCTGATCTTTACCCGATTCGACGAATATTGGGGCGAACCCGCCAACGAAGCCACGTTGATCTTCCGCTGGAATTCTGAAGCTGCCGCCCGTTTGGTGGAATTACAAGCAGGCACAGCAGACGCGATTGATAACGTCGGCGCGGGTGACTTTGAAGTCATCACTGGCGACTCCAATCTGCAACTGCTGGAACGCGAAGGCTTGAATGTCTTCTATCTGGGCTTCAACAATACGATTGCGCCGTTTGATAACGTGGCAGTGCGCCAAGCGATTGCTTACGCCATCGACAAAGAACGCATCGTCGCTAACTTCTATCCGCCCGGCTCGTCGGTGGCTGATCAATTCATGCCGTCCGCCATTCCGTCTGGTTATACTCCCGACGTTGCCCCTCTGGGTCTTGATCTGGACATGGCACGTACCCTGCTGGAAGAATCTGGCGTGACCCTGCCGTTAGAAGTCACCCTCTCCTACCGTGATGTGGTGCGTGGTTATCTGCCCACCCCCGGTGTCGTGGCGACTGATATTCAGGCACAGCTTGCCGAAATCGGCATCAATGTGACCATCGAAGTCCGCGAATCTGGCGAATTCATCGCTGCTTCGCAAGCGGGTGAACTTGGCTTCTACCTGCTCGGCTGGGGCGCGGATTATCCTGATGCGACCAACTTTCTTGATTATCACTTCGGCGCGAACCAGAACATTCAGTTCGGCGATAAATTTACCGAAATCACCGACCCGCTGTTGGCTGCTTCCCAGCTTTCTGACTTAGCAGAACGCAACGCCCTTTACACCGTCGCCAACACTGCTATTCGTGACCTCGTGCCGATGATTCCTGTCGCGCATGGTGGTTCCGCAGTGGCTTACCGCGCGCCCATCGAAGGCGCACAAGCCAGCCCATTGGGTAACGAAAACTTCGCTGTAATGTCTGACCCCGACGATGACATCTTCGTCTGGCTGCAAAACGCTGAACCGATTGGCCTCTATTGCGCCGATGAAACCGACGGCGAATCGCTCCGTGCTTGCGAACAGACCAACGAATCGCTGTTGGCCTATGAAATCGGCGGTACAGCCGTTGTCCCCAGCTTAGCGGAAAGCTATGTCGCCAATGAAGACGCAACCGAATACACCTTCACGCTGCGTTCTGGTGTCCTGTTCCACGACGGATCGACCTTTGACGCTAACGATGTTGTGGCGACTTGGTCAGTTCAATGGGACGCTTCTAACCCGCTCCATATTGGTAACACCGGTCAGTTTGAATACTTTGGCGCACTATTTGGCGCATTCCTGAATGCACCGCCCGCCGAAGGCTAAATCTGCCTGAGAAGTAAGTTTTTTGTAGGGGCGCAGCAGGTTTGCGCCCCTATCCCTTTTGTCTAACAAGTGATGTCGTAAATCCTTATGTCAAGATTTATCTTCAACCGCCTGCTTTCTGCCATTCCGGTCTTAATCGGCATTTTGGTCGTCACCTTTGTACTAGGTCGGCTTATCCCTGGCGATCCGTGCCGAGGCATTTTGGGCGAGCGTGCCACCCAAGCCGCCTGTGATGCGTTTTTCGAGCGCAACGGACTCAATGAGCCGATTCCGGTGCAGTTCATGATTTACATGCGGAACGTGGCGCAAGGCGATCTCGGCGATTCTTTCCGTTATGGGCGCAGCGTGGTCGATTTACTGGCGGAACGGATGCCTACCACGATTGAACTCACGTTTGTGGCGTTGATTTTTGCGGTTGCGATTGGTGTTCCGATGGGCATCATTTCTGCTTATCGGCATAATTCAGCGGTAGATGTCGGTGCGATGATCGGCGCGAATATCGGGGTTTCGATGCCTGTATTCTGGCTCGGTTTGATGCTGGCGTACCTCTTCAGCGTCGGCCTAAAGGGAACCATCTTTGCACTTCCGCCTTCGGGTCGCTTAACGGCTGGCGCAAGCCCTGAACCCTTTTTTATGGTGTGGAAGCTGGTGCAAGAACCCGCCGAAGCTGGCAATTTTCTGATCTTTTTATCACGTTTTTATTTATTGAATTCTGTTCTCACGCTCAACTTAGCAGGATTTTGGGACGCGCTGCGCCATTTAATTCTGCCTGCCGTTACCGTTGGCACGATTCCGTTAGCCATTATCGCCCGTATGACGCGCTCCAGCCTGCTGGAAGTGCTGAATCAGGATTACGTCCGCACCGCCCGCGCCAAAGGACTGCGAGAACGTAACGTGATTGTCCGCCATGCTGTCAGGAACGCGCTGCTTCCGGTTGTGACGATTATTGGCCTGAATTTTGGCTTTCTAGTCAGTGGGGCCGTCCTTACAGAAACGATCTTCGGCTTTACAGGCATCGGCAAGACTCTCTATGATGGAATAACCGCCCGTGATTATACTCTGGTTCAGGGTGTGACATTGGTCACGGCGATTGCCTTTGTTATTATTAATTTACTCGTTGATTTGATTTACGGTTTTCTCGATCCGCGCATACGGCTGACCTAAAGCGGCAGGGGTTAAAAGAAGTACATGGAACTCGCAGAAGCGCCTATCAGCCTAAAACAGGCCGAAGCAAAAACAACGTCTGGACGGAATCAGCTTATCCGCGATACGCTGCGCCGTTTATTTAGAAATCGCTCGGCAGTGATAGGCATGGTCATTATTTCGCTGCTGCTGCTCACGGCAGTCTTTGCCCCTTTGCTTGCCACACACGATCCCCTCTTGTCGATGATCGGTGTGCCGGGTGAAACCCCGCCTGTTCCGCGCAAAGCCCCTTGTATCCCGCTTTTCGGCTGCGAAGAACCCACACACTTGATGGGGCTGGACTTAAATGGGCGCGATGTCTTCAGCCGGATTGTGTTTGGGGCGCGGGTTTCTTTGTTCGTCGGATTTGTCTCGGTCATTTTCGCAGGGACGACGGGGGTATTCATTGGCCTCGTCGCTGGTTATGCAGGTGGTTGGGCGGACAATCTGATTATGCGCTTCATGGATGTCCTGCTGGCTTTTCCATCGCTGCTTTTGGCGATTACGATTGTGACGATACGCGGCCCCGGTTTACAAAATGCGCTTCTAGCCATCGGGATTGTCTCGATTCCCGTGTATGCCCGTCTGACTCGTGCCAGCGTCCTCGCTGTAAAAGAATTGGAATTCGTCACGGCGGCGCGGGCGATGGGCGCAAGCCATACCCGTATCCTTTTTGGGCAAATTTTCCCGAACACCCTTACGCCTTTGATCGTCCAAGCCACACTCGGAATCGGCACAGCCGTCATTGAAGCGGCAGCACTGTCCTTTTTGGGATTAGGCGCACAGCCGCCCACACCAGAATGGGGGCAAATTCTCGCCGAATCGCGTAATTATGTCTTTACTTCCCCACACATGGTTTTTTTCCCCGGCATCGCTATCACCATTACTGTATTAGGCTTTAATCTGTTAGGCGATGGATTGCGCGATGCACTTGATCCGCGTTTGCGTGGCAGCAACTAACGCCTCATTGCAAGCACTCTAAAAATTACCTAAAAAAAATTATAAAAATCCTCTAAACAAGGATGGTGTCTGAAATCCAATGCTATATAACCCAGCGTTGCTTAAATTACACTGTTCCATTTAAGTCATCATCTTCTTTTTTCTTCTTAGCAATCATTTCAATAAAAAACGGTGTGAATCCTCTTTTATTCTATTCAGTTCAGGAGTAACACCATGTCAACAGTTTCAAGACGTAAGTTCCTTATCGGTAGCGCCGTAGCAACAGCCGGCGTATCCGCCATCAGCTTCAGCCAACTTTTCGGTTACAGCCGTGTATTTGGTCAGGGTGAAGGCGACGATCCTCAATCTCGCTGCTACCGCCGAAACATTTGCGTGTACCCATTATTATAATGTCCTCCAAAACGCTGATGCACTCAGCTTGACATCGAGCGAAGTAAGCCAAGTTAAGGCTTTCCTCGATTCCGAGTTGAAGCACAAAAATTTCCTTGAGGCCAATGGTGCAGAAGCTTTGGCGACTGAATTCTATGTGCCAGAAAACCTGTTCACTGACCGCGCTCTCTTTGTTGCGACCAGCAACACGGCTGAAAATTGGTTTGTGGCGGCTTATATGGCTGCGACTCGCCGTTTCGCCGAATTGGGTGAGCCGCTTTTGGCTGCTACTACCGCACAGCTTGTGGGCGTGGAATCCGAACATCAGGCATTGATCCGTTTAATGGGCGGACTACAACCTTCCTTCCAGACGCTTAAAGAGCTACTCTTCTACAATACGTCAGAAGTTGGGGCCGTCTTCCAGCCTTTCTTGGATGGCAGTGGTAAAGGCTTCGTTGGGCCAGCTCCCTTCCCTGGCGATGCTGCCATTAACGAACTTGTTGGCGATGAAGGCGTAGCGAATGTGACTCCTTTCATTAACCTTACCAGTGGTTCAGGCACAATGGAATCCACACCGGAAGCCATGCCTGCTGGTGAAGGCGCTTGCACCGTCAGCGGCAACAATACCAATGTCCGCAGCGGCGCTGGCACGAACTTCGATGTCGTTGGTCAACTGAGCGATGGCAGCCCACAAGAAGTCATCGGTCAGACCCGCGATGGTAACGGCTTTACTTGGTATCAGATTGAAATGGGTTACGTCCGTTCCGACGTGGTTCAGGTCGCGGGCAACTGCGCTGCCGTACCGATCAACTAACTTTCGTGTGCTGACTTGAACTAAAAAGAGACGTGGAAACCTCATTTGGATCCACGTCTCTTTTTGTTTACCATGCTTTTTCCATAGTCATCTGTGCGTAAGAGATAATGACTTCTGCTACAACTGTCGCAAAACGTGCAGTGCGCTGGTAGTTGCCTTCGCCTAGATCATGTGTGAGTAACTGCGCTTCTGAATCAGGCGAATCGGTTTTAATCACAATCCACTGTGTACTACGAATTCCGGTAAAACGCAGCGTAAAAGCTTTTTCCTCTGGCGGATGGCGGTAGATCATTTCGACGGCGACTTCACCCCCCCAATGCGATGTGAGGATATTTTTGATCGCCAAATTACCCATGGGCAGTTCTAATAATTCAAAGAGGTTGGTGCATTTGTCTAATGTCATTGATGCTAGCCTTTGGTGATGGAGAAATAGGCTCATATACAGATTGGGTAAAAACCTATTTGTATATGAGCCAAAAACCTTTACTGCACAGTAAAGCCGATTTCAAACGGCGCTTGCACCGCATTGCCATCGCCACCGATGATTGCCAAGCGCAGTCGATATTGCCCCGGACCCGGCGGATAGAGCATCTCTAGAACACCATTGGTCACAGATTCGGCATGTTCCACACCGAGGGTCGTCCAATCGGGGAATGGCCCGCCAAGAATTTCAATTTTATAGAAACTTGCCCCCGGCCCAAACTGTACTGTGCCGATAATGGGTGTCTCGACTGCGGCAATCACACCGCCTTCCGTTGGCGAATTAATCACAGCAACTGTCGTCCCAAATCCACCACCACCAATGGTTGCTAATCCCGCTACACAATCAATCGTCGGCAGGAATGGCAAATTACGTTGACGAGCATATTCTTCCGCGAAAGACGCATCCGCTTGTACAGGCGGCGGGGCGATAAATAACTGCTGCTGAGCGCCGGGTGTGGTGGAAATTTGTTCCACTGGGACGCGACAGTAAAGCGGCGCGGGCGGCTGACGTTCACCGGGGTTCACTGGGAATTGAATCTGCGCCGCGACTTCCGGCGGAATCCGAGCCACGACGGTGCTGTAAATACCGGGTTCGACTTCTTCCACGTAGGACCCGCTGGCGGGTGGCCCCTGCTGCTGCTGTTGTTCAGGATAATATAAACCGCCTTGCCCGTCTGGAATACCTGCTGGAAAATCGAAAAACCACTCATTGACGCGGCTGGTACACCCCGTTGCCGGGTCTTGCAGCGTCCGCACATCGCAAATCTGACGGAGTGTCATGCCTTGCGGCGGTTGAAGCTGATCGGTCTGCAACTGCCCATCTACGGCAAATTCCGCCAAGAAATCAGGGTTGTTGTAAATAGCCGTCATCACGGTGTTCCAAATCGGCGCAGCACCGGTTAAGCCGGATGAATTGACCATCGGGTCGCCATTGTTATTCCCCACCCACACGCCAATAGCGACGTTATGGGTATACCCCACCGTCCAATTGTCTTTTACGTCGTTGGTCGTACCCGTTTTAACAGATGTGGCGATATTGGGCGTATAAAGGGCGCTGTTGCTGCCCATTGCGGTACTTCGGGCGGCGTTATCCGCAAGAATATCACTGACAAGATAAGCAACACGCGGATCAAGTACTTGTGTGCCTAAGCCTGTACGAACCACCGACTGGTCGGTCAGGTTGCCACTGGTGCAGCCATTCTCATACTCAAAAATGATATTGTCGTCATTATCAAGGATGCACAAAATAGCCTGCGAATTCACTAATGAGCCACCGTTAGCGAAAACGGAATAGCCGCGTGTCAGTTCTAACGGGCTAATTTCGCCGCCGCCGAGCGTAAGCGAAAGCCCATAAAAGGACGCATCTGAACCTAAACTTTCTACGCCGAAGCGCTGCAAAAAGTCCAGCAGATACGGCACGCCCACGCGCCGCAGTGTTTGTACGGCGGGAATATTATAGCTGTTAGCGAGGGCAAAGCGCATCTGCATGGGGCCATGGAAGCTACCATCATAGTTGCGCGGGATATACATTTCCTGACCCGGAATACCGATCTCGGTTCGCGTGTCCCAGATGACATCACCGGGGGTCATGCCTTGTTCCATTGCGGCAGAATAGGTAAAGGCTTTCATCGTACTGCCCGGCTGCCGCACTGCGGTGATAACATTCACCCGTCCATCAATCGCGTCGTTGTTGTAATCAATGCTGCCGACCATCGCCAAAATTTCACCCGTCGTCGGCGTGAGGACGACCACCGCCGCATTGCTGATGTTATTTCCTGCTAATGAAGCGACTTGATTCGCCGCTGATTGCTGTGCTAAATCGTTAATGCGTGTATCCAGCGTTGTATACACTTGCAACCCACCGCGTGCGATTTCTTCCGGGCTGTAGCCCAATTCTTCCATCAGGCGTTCAAGCTGAATCTGCGAATAGACGACAAAATGCGGCGCGATCAGCGGAATATCCTGTGGGCTAAACGTCAATCCGGCGCTTAAGGCCTGATTACGCTCGGCATCGGTGATGTATCCGTCCTGCACCATCTCATTCAAGACCTGCTGCCAACGCGCATTCACAGCCGATTGAATAGTCGGGTCGGGATTGAGCGGATCCAATTCCGCCGGAGCTTGCGGTAAGCCAGCCAAAAGCGCCGCCTCTCCTAGTGTCAGTTCGCTCACATCCTTGTTGAAAAAAGCCTCGGCTGCCGCTTCCGCACCATAAGCGAGATTACCGTAGTAAATCTCGTTGAGATACAGCTCCAAAATTTCGTCCTTACTCTTGCGCTGAGTCATGGCGATTGCCAGCAGAATTTCCTCAATTTTACGTTGTGCGCTGCGCTCAGAACGATATTCAAAGTCAAACAACACATTACGGACAAGCTGCTGTGTAATGGTGCTGCCGCCTGCGGTATCTTCGCCGGAACCAGCGCCGACATATTGCAAGAAAGCCACCCCTGTCGCCGCGACATCAATCCCGATGTTGTCATAAAACGAATCGTCTTCGATGGAAATGGTCGCGTCAATCAAATCCTGCGGCATCTGCGATAAGCTCACGTTGGTACGGCGACCCTCGCCAAAAACCTCATAAAGCTGGACACCATTGCGATCATACAAAAACGTGCTTTGGAAGTTGGCATAATCATCTAAGGTACTGATCTGCTCATTGAGCAGTTCCCCCACACGGGCGTAAGCCACAGCGCCTGCAATCGACGTAACACAGCTTAATCCGCCGCAAAATGTCAGAAATACGCCAATGAAGATCGCTAAACAGCCGGGATTAAACCGCTTGCGTTTGCGCGGCAGCATCTTCGCTGGCATCCCCACCGGAGCAGCATTCGGCGGAGGCGGCGCACCCACCATCGGCGCTTGAGGCGCGGCATACTGCGGTGCGGGTGGACGTTGATAGCGTGGATCCGTCGCCACCATTGGCGAGCGTACCGTTGGCGAGGGCATGGTATTTTCCGCCCGTTTTACCGTGAAATCCGGGTTTGGATCCAGCCCGCCGCTGCCAGCAAGTGTCTGCTGAGAATGGCGCGGCGGCGTGTTGGGCATCGTGACGAATTTATTCGGCAGCGGATTATCGACATAGCCATCTTCACCCTCTTTGGGCAAGCGAAACGGCACATCGGTATCCTCATAAGCATCGCTATCGTCGCTGATGTCACGCTGTTTAGAAGAGGCACTTTTAGAGGCTGGCCTTACTTCGGTATTCGCTAAATCATCTTCTGTCCCTTCCTGATACAAAAGGGATTCATCCTCTGGCAAGCCACGTTCAAGGGGCGGATCAGAGGCTTGGAGCGCGATAATATCTTCGGTGTCTTCTTTATGGATGCTGCCTGCATCCGACGAAATCGGCAACCGGAAGGGAACATCCGTATCTTCGAATTGTTCGCCGCCCCTCTCCGGTTGTTCCGGCAGATCGTAACGGTTT
>DAOTTO010000397.1:0-16675 GCA_034437895.1 Anaerolineae bacterium
TTGTTGAGGCGAGTAGCGCATCATTATCGGACGATGAAGACTTCCGCCGCCCAGCTTGATTTTAATGATTTGGAAGCGCTCACCCGCGATTTGCTCCTGAATCATCCTGAAGTCCGGGCGCGTTACCAAGGCGCGGAATTCCGACATTTGTTGGTGGATGAATTTCAGGATACCAACGCCGATCAATGGGCGATTGTGCAGTCGCTGGCAGGATTAGACACACCGGGGTCGATGTTTGTTGTCGGGGATGAGAAGCAAAGTATCTATGCGTTTCGGGGCGCGGATGTGAGTGTGTTTGGCAGTGTGCGTCAGCAAATTGTCGCTTCTGGTGGAAAGCCGATTGATATGGTTGAATCGTTCCGCACACATCGCCCACTGGTGACGCACTTTAACGCCATTTTTGCGCGGCTGTTAGTACGTGATTTACGCAGCCCTGTCAGTGCGTATCAGGTTGAACTCGGTGTAGTGATGACGGCTTTTCGAGAGTTCGCGCCGCCCGGCGATCATCCGCCGATTGAGATGCTGTTGATTGACGGACGCACTTTGCAAGATGATGGGCCTAAAATCGGTATAGAAGACTGCCGCCGCCGCGAAGCCTACGAAATTGCCAATCGCTTGCGCGAAATGGTCGATTCTGGGCGTGTGATTTATGACAAGGCAGTCGGAGAACATCGTCCAATGCACTATGGCGATGCGGCGATTTTGTTCCAATCCCTGAGCAACGTTACGTTGTATGAAGAAGCATTTAAAAACGCGGGATTACCTTTCGTGACACTTGCAGGACGTGGTTATTATAACCGTCAGGAAGTGTGGGATTTGCTCAATCTGCTGAATGTGCTTTATAACCCGGCGGACGAACTCGCGCTCATGTCGGCGCTGCGCTCACCGTTATTTGGTTTAAGCGATGATGCCCTTCTAGCACTGCGGATTCATGCCGATGATAGGAAAATCCTGCTGTGGGACGTATTGGCAGCGCCTAGCGATTGGCTGCCTAATGATGAATTGGCAAGCGTTGCTTTTGCTCGTGAAGTTTTTTATGCGCTGCGTGGATCAGCGGGGCGGGTGACGATCTCTGAACTGCTGCGCGATGCTTTAGCGCGGACGGGTTATCTGGCGATACTCACCGGGTTGCCAGATGGCGCAAGGCGGCGCGGCAATATCGAAAAATTGCTGGAAAAAGCGCAGTCCAGCGGAAAAGTCACTTTAGGCGCATTTTCGGCTTATTTGCGCGATTTAAGTGCGCGTGAAGTGCGCGAGGGCGAAGCCTTATTGGACTCGGAAGGCGCGGTGCAGATTATGAGCGTCCATGCCAGCAAGGGGCTGGAATTTCCGGTGGTGGTGCTGGCCGATGCGTCTTGGGAGAAAAGCAGCGGCAGCAGTGATATTCTGGTCTACGACGGCGATTATGGTTTGGCGTGTAAAGTGTATGATGCCGAAAAAGATAAACTTACCAAACCCTATGCTTATCGTCGGGCAGAGCGCTTACGCGAATTGCGCGACGATGCGGAGCGGCTACGCTTATTTTATGTCGCTGCGACACGCGCCCAAGATGCCTTGATCGTCAGCGGACAAATCAGCGAGGATAAAAAGACAGGCGCATGGCGTGGACGCGGTTGGATTGGTCATTTGATTGAGGCGCTAGAATTGACGGAGAATTTGGCGACTGCCGATACCGACTGGGGACGAGTGCAAATTTTTTATGCCGCTGATTCTGTGGCAGATGACGAAATAGCGACTGCACCGTTGGAAGAAAAATCCGCTTGGGAAAATCAATTCATTCAGGCGGGGGCATCGCTGCCAGGTGAAGCAGTGAAGCCTCTTTTGCTAAATGAAATTGTGATTCAACGTGAGGCGCAGGCGCGGCATCTTTCCGCCACGCATATCGCTGATCTGGGCAGTATTGAAGAATCGATTGATGAAAAAGACCGAGCCTTTTATCGCAGTCGGTTTCGCCGTCAAGTGCTGCATGATGCGCCATCGGTAGTAGATTGGGTCAGCGATCGTGCTAGTGGCGTGAGTCCGCGCCAGATTGGGGAAATCGTCCATGAGGTGCTGCGCTGGTGGCGCTTTCCGCAAGGGATGGGCGACGCGGATTACATGGAGATGTTGCGGAATTATGCGTGGAAGCAGGGCATTACCGATGATCTGCTGTGTGATCGTGCGGCGGTAAAAGCTTTGGAGCTTCTGATTAAATTTAAAGAAAGTGATGTATATCATCGTGTGCAGCAGGCGGTTACGGTTTATCGAGAACTGCCATTTATCTATGAGTGTGATGGACGTATCATTCACGGAGTAATTGATGTTTTGTTTCGTGAGCGCGGCGGCGGATGGGTCATCGCGGATTATAAAACCAGCACTGTGAGGAATGCGGCAGATAATCCTGCGTTGATCGCTCATCATGCGCGGCGCTACCATTTACAATTGGGTGTTTATGCCGAAGCCGTGCGTGAACAACTCGGCGGTGCGATTCCTGAGACGATTATTCATTACATCCGCTATACTCATACAGTACGAATAGAAGAAAGCGACTGGCAGGGTGCTTTGTCGCGTGGTATATCAGGTCGGGTTATGGACTTAATTGAGGATGTTACTTTATGATTCAACGCCAACTGCCCGTTTGGGCGCGTGCCGACCATCCGATTTTGCGATCACTTTTGAGCGCTTCTCAAACTGAAAGTCGCCGTGCGCGATTAATACGCACGTTTTTTATTATGTTGGGTGGTGGGCTGGCTTTAATGCTTGGTTGGATTGTCGCCAGCGATTTTATGACAACGAATCCCTTAGAACGCCCAGTGAGTCAAGTGATCTTCGAAGTACTCATCGGGCCTGTCTTGTTTTTACAATTGGTCGCACGGCTTTCTGCTTTAGCGCTCACGGTAGGGGTCGTGGAAGAGGAAAAACGTCGTCAGACATGGGACAACTTGCGGGCAACAGTGGGCGGAGTTGGGTTGGTGCTTCGAGCGCGATGGAGCGCGGTTGTCCTCTATCGATTGCGTGGGTTTTTAGGGGTGCTGCTGCTGGCGCGGCTTATTATGATTGGTGCGCTGCTTTATGACCTTACAGCCTTCAGTGGCGAGTATATCAATTATCTCGTTGGCGGTGCTACACCCCAAGTTCCTGTTCCGGTGGGCGTGCTTTTTTTGGCGTTGATGATGACGGCTTCGTTGCTGCTGCCGCTGACAGGGCTGGGCTTTGATGCAGCCTTGGGGCTATTTGTCTCCACATTGTCCAAACAGCGTATTTATGTTGGGCTGGCGCAGATCGCGCTATCCGCTATTCGTATTGGGATTGTGGTGTTTCTCGTCATCGGCATTACGCGCTTTCGTGGTTCCGGCTTGACGGGGGCAACCGATGTCAGTATGTGGCTGCTGTTGGTCGCTTTCGCTGCATTGGGCGACTGGGGCTTTAGTTTTCTCTATCTTGGATTGTTTGCCGCTGATATTTGGCCCCAAGTGCCATACAGCGTTTTGATAGGCCCAGCACTGCTCCTTTTCATTTTCATGCAGACTGCCGCGACAGATCTTTTCTTAGCGCTGGCAATTCGGCAGGGGGAACGGCGGGAATAAAATCCTGCTGGAGGGGAAGTATCCCCCTATAAAGCCTGAACTGAGATGATGAAACTGGCCGTCGCTGCGTTGCTCGCTAACGGAACATTGTGGGCGTTGCAGATTCGCAGTAAGGTTTGAATATCAGGGTCATGCGGGTGTTTGCCTAACGGATCGACGAAAAAGAAGACGGCGGCGATTTTGCCTTCGGCAACTTGTGCGGCGATTTGGGCATCCCCACCGTAGGGGCCAGAAAGCATTCGTGTCACTTCTAAGCCACATTTTTCTTCCAACAATTTGCCTGTTGTTGAGGTTGCTACCAATTTGTAACGCTCCAGCACAGCCTTGTAACGCATGGCAAAGGCGACCATATCAGCTTTTTTGCCATCGTGAGCGATGAGCGCCAGCGTTTTTTGATCTTCATCCGACATCGTGATTCCTTAAAGTTGTGTTCGAGTTTAGAATAGATGGCGAGGATTATAACATCAATAAGGCATGTTAGGGGGTGCAACATGCCCCCCAAGGTGAAGAAAAATCATATCAGTGGAGGGCGATAATGATCCATAAATAAATTGGGCAATTTCAATGGAAAATGGTAGTCTGTCGTACCGAAGACACGCACAAAACGCTCATTAATTTGCTGTGCTTCGGCATAGTAGCCCTCAAGCTGTGAAAGGATCACTTCCCAAGGACGGTTCTCTGCGATGTGGCGAGCAGTAAGCGCCATTTTCTGACGTAAATCGAGATGATCGCGCAGGCGGCGCACCGCATCGGCAAAAGCAACGGGGTCTTCCTCGCAGATATAACCACTTTCTCCTTCAATCACAAGATCATGCACTGCACCCTTATTTGTGACCACCGTAGGCAGCCCGGAAGCCATTGCCTCTTGGATGACCTGACCAAATGTTTCATTGGGTCCCGTGAACAAAAAAACATCAGCGCTGGCGCATGCTGCTGGCAGCTCATCACCGAGCAAATAACCCGTAAAATGGGTATTTGTGCCAGCAAAGAGCGATTCTAAGTCGCTGCGTTGCGCGCCGTCCCCAATAATGGTTAGGGCAACGCCGGGTAGTTTTGCTACGTCAATCAACAAATCAACCCGTTTTTCCGCCGCTAATCTGCCTACATAGACACACAACAGCGAGGAGGGGTCACGCCCGTTGAGTAATTTTTCCCGCCATTCATCTGTGCGATGGGCGGGATTAAAGCGCCTACTGTCTACACCGCGCCCCCACGGACGCAGTCGTTTATACCCGTGTGTATGTAGTTCATTCGCGGTATGGGTGGACGGCACAAGCGTTAAATGGCAGCCGTTATGAATATAGCGCAGCCAATTGCGCGTGATATTTTCCATAAACGGAAAGCCATAATGGGTGGCGTATCCGGGTAAATCGGTCTGATAATTTGCCACAATCGGGACATTCATGTGCCGTCCCGTCGCCATGCCCGTTACAGACATCATCGCTGGGCTAAAGAGGTGAATCAAATCGGGTTTGAATTCATGCAAGGCGCGGGCGATGAAAGGATTGGGCAGCGCCATGCGGGTTTCCGGTGCTTGGGGGAATCCAACAGAAAGCATCGGATGTACCCGTGTTTCGCCCACGGTTTCCGGTGCAATATCAGGCGCAAAAACTAATACTTCGCGCCCTGTTTGCTGAAGATACTTCAACGTCAAGTATGCGGTCTTGGACACACCATCCACTTTTGGCAAAAATGCCTCGGTGATAATAGCGACTCGTTTGATTGGCGCGAGTTTTAGGGACGGGTCGGGCGGCTTGAGGGCAACCTCTCTGCCAAAAACTCGTTCGACGTGTTGTGGGTCGAACCCCTCAAATAATTCCAATAATCGATCAGAGGCCATGGTTTTCCCTCGGCAATCGTCTTGCCTGATATGATGGCGCTTCGTAAGTCTTCTGCTGTACGACCCGAAAAGCGCGTTAAACCGCAGCCGATAGCACCCAATGTGTGTGCGTCGCTGCCGCCAATGGTGGCTATTCCGGCTCGATGAGCCAATATCCGGGCGCAGATATTTGAACCCGGTAGGACGATGCCAGCGTTGAAAACTTCAAGCGCGTCCAGCTTTGCTTCTAATAACACCTCTGGACGCAAGGTGTATCGCGGTGCATTGCGCCCAACATCGCCGATATGCACATGATAGGGATGCGCGAGAATGGCTAGGCCGCCTTGTGCATGGATGGCAGCTACGGTATCTTGCAGTGACATCCCCTTGGCAACAGGTTTCGTCACCCACAGGCCGAGAATATGGCCTGCATCACTGGTGACTTCGATGCCGGGAATAATTTCAAATGGATATTCGCGGCGGCGTTCATACGCCCAAGCTGCCGCGTCTACCCGATCATGGTCGGTAATGGAGATGACATCAAGATGTCCTTTATGGGCTACATAATCGAGTAATTCGCGGATCGTCGGTAGGCCATCGCTGGCTTTAGTGTGCATGTGCAAATCAGCCCGTCCGAATTCGGGAGTTTTGAGCATAGTTTTCTCACAGTTGGATTTAAGCAACGGTGTTTATGATACGCTTTCTACGCTAAGGTTATCTAAACTGAAGGTTAAATTTGGAATAGAAGTGTTAACATTGATCTGATGTTAATTTATTAATCGCTTATTCTATGGACTGATGCACACGCGCTATAGGTCAGCACAGCCGCGCAAAGTAGGCTACAATCCAGATTATGCGTACCTTCTTTGCCTTTATTCGCCGTAACGGTTGTTTTTTGCCGCTGCTGATTTTGATAATCGCTGCTGTCGGCGGATTGACGTATCTTACCGGGACGTTGGGTATTCGCCGTCCACCGATTTATTCCGTTCCCACGCAAATCGTGACTACTGTGCCACCGCTGGCGGGTACCGAAGTCGCTCGTTTTTTTCAACTCGACCCGGCAATTATCGATTATTTAGATAATGGGCAGCCAAGCTATGGTGTTGTACCGCTGGATGCGCTGGGTTTGAATATCCAACCTGTCGGGGCTTATCTGCCCAGTGCTGGTAATACCCAGTTTAGCCTTGCCGCACCGACTCCGCTTCCTACACCTTTACCTTATCCTACATCGCCACCGCTGCCGCTGCCTTTCGTGCCGGATACTGTTTTGCCCACGCTCGTCCCGCCGACGAATGTAGCCGGAGCGCCGCGCACTTTACCGTATGAAGTCCCGCAAAACGTGGATTGTGCGCCTGCCGGGAATCCTGTGGAAGGGCTTTTAACGCAGCGCTTTCATTTAGGGCATCCGGGTATTGATCTGGCGCTTCCAATTGGATCACCTGTTAAAGCCACCCACAGCGGTCAGGTCATTTTCGCCGGGTGGAGCGAAATCGGTTATGGCTATCTGGTGATTTTACAAAGTGGCCCATTTATTACGTATTACGCGCATAACACTTCATTTAATGTTGTTCTCGCGGATTTTGTGGGAAAGGGGAGCATCGTCTCATGGAGTGGCAGTACAGGTAACAGCAGTGGGCCACACGTCCATTACGAGACACGCATCAATGATGTTCCCGTAGACCCACAGACCTTTGAAAATCGGGGTTATGCGTCATGTTAAAACCAATTGGTCAAAAAATACACGGTTCGTTATTCGGTTCTGAAATATAATCATCACATGACAAAATCTAAATCTACTCCATCTAAAACAAAACCGCCGCGCAAACCCTTTTTTGTTTCGCTGCGCTGGAAGTTTATCTCGCCACTGTTCATTGTCGCGCTGTTCATTGCCTCGGTGGGCGCGTTTTTAGTGGCGCGTTATTTGGCAGGGGGATTGGTCATCTCGCAAGAAAATGTTTTGTTGCAAAGCAGCCGGGCGGTGGCAGATCGGGCGGCTGATCTTTATGACCATCAGCGCACCGAGTCTCAGCGAGTCGCCTTTACCATAGGCATTCCCGAAGCAATAGAAGCCGAGGACGCTGCCGCGCTCCAGCCGATGTTAGAAAGCCTAGCGCGGGTGGGCGGGCTGGACAGTGTGATTGTCACAGATGCCGAAGGACGTGAGGTGTTGGGTGTACAGCAGGTCGAGACGGATGGCGAAACAGCTTTTGCGCTGAGTGATAAAACGGATTTAAGCCAGCAGCCTATCATCCGTTCTGTGTTGGATGATGCGTATGTTGGCGCGACAGGATTGCTAAGAACCCCTAGCGGCGTGATGCTTTTTACTGCCACGCCAATTAATCTTGGTGATGAATTTATGGGTATTGCGCTCGTTGGGCAGCGCTTGACCACGATTACAGAAGCGTTAAAAGGCAGCGCGATTGCCGATTTAGCAATTTATGGCCCAGAAGGCGAATTATTAGGTACGACATTTCCTGAAAGTGATGATCGTACCTCACTGTCACTTCCCCCAGAAGTCTTTGCCCAAGCCGCGATTGCGGTGCAGCAAATTCCGGTTCAGACGATTTCGATTGATGGCTATGGCTATCAAGCGGCCTACCAGCCATTGAATTTTGGCCCCAATACGCTGGGCGTTGTCGGCGCGTTTATGCTGGATAACGTGCCTTTCGTCACCGAAACCGGGCGGCAGTTGACCGCATTGATGGCAGCGGCGTTGGCGGGGGGGGTAGTGTGTATCGCTTATGTGGGCATCAGCCGGATTTCGGGACGGGCAAACCGGATACAGCAGGTCGTGGCGGCATTGGCGACAGGCGAGGGCAAAATTCGCACGAATATGAAAGCACGGGATGAGATTGGTGCTTTAGGCCAAGCCTTAGATCACTTCGCGGATTACAGCCAGCAGCAGCAGGATGCCTTAAAACAAACACTTCGACGGCAGCGGCGCGAGACAGCGCACGTCCTATCTGTATTGGAATGTTTACCCGATGGGGTAGTCGTGCAGGATTTAGAAGGGCGCGTGATGCTGATGAACGATCATGCGCGAGGATTGCTCGGCAGCCAGCGCGTGTTCCGCAGTTCTGGGTTGCATGAGCTTTCCGCCGTTGTAACGCAAGTGCTTGGCACCGCGCTCGCGCCGGGATTATATGCGCTGGGTGATCCGCAGCGAGTCGGGCTGGATGGACGGATGTTGAGCGCGCAGGCGGCGGCGGTGGTGCTGCCCGTGAGCGAAAAGCGATTGGGAACGGTGATTATCCTGCGAGACATCACCGATCATGTGCGGCAGGAACGTGATCGGGAAGTCATGCTTAATCATCTCGCGCAGAATGTCCAAACGCCGTTGGCACAATTAGGCCGTGCCGGGGCGCGAGTGCCTTCGGACATGATGAACGGCTTTGCCCGCGAAATTACGCGCCATGCGATTGCTTTACAAAAAATGATCGTCGATTTGCGCGAGATTTCCAATATCGACACCTACACCATCCGCCGCGCACAACGCCCACTGCGGCTAGAAACGTTAGTGTGGACGGTAGCGAATGAATGGCGACAAATCGCGCAGGCGAATCGTCTTAAGCTGCACGTCATCATCGAACAAAAGGGACTGTATGTGCTGGGCGATGAAAAGCGGCTGCGGTGGGCAATCGGAAATTTGATGGATAACGCGATTAAATATACGCTGCCCGGTGGGGCATTGACGCTGGAAATTAAAGCCGAAAGCGACGGGCTGGCGAATCTGCGAATCCGCGATAATGGGGTGGGCATTGGCAGAGATGAGCGCGAGTTGGTGTTTACGCGCTTCTATCGTGGCACACCTGCGACATCCGATGGACGGCTCATCCAAACGCCGGGTATGGGACAGGGACTATACGTGGCGAAGCAGATTTTTGAAGCACACGGCGGCAAGATTAGCATGAAAAGTACACAAGGCGTAGGCACGGCGATTTATTTCAGTCTCCCATTGACCGCCCCTGTAACGATGCCGATCTCCGAGCCGGAAGTTGATCTCGACGGTGATACTGTGCGACTACCAGAGAATTTTTTAGTGGAATTAGGTCGCGATTAATTTCTGTGGGCGGAATGTAGGGACAAGCAATCGATCTTGTCCCTTTATTTAACTTAGGAGCCTTGCAGGGAGAACAGATACGCGGTGAGATCGTATAAATCCTGATCGCTCAGGAGATCACGATAATTTTGCGGCATCACACCACTTACGAACCCCTCCACGACATACTCATTCGGATTCAAGATGGAGTTATAAACGTAAGTTTCTGCGGCAACCCCCGGCATACGGTTTGCGGCACGATCTGATATGGTATACATACCCGGCCCAATAAGCTGATCGTCGGTAATGACATTGTGGCAGGTGGAGCAAGCGTAAGGACCCGCGCCAGTATTATAGGTTGTGACGAATAATTCCGCGCCATGTTCAGCGTTGCCAAAGCGACTGACCAACAGAACAATCGGGTCCTGAGCGGCTTGCACTGGCGCTTCCTCTGTTGCCTCGATAGTCGCAGTTGGCGGAATGGCCGTCGCGGTGGATGGAACAGGGGTTGCAGTCGGCGGGATAGGTGTTTCGGTTGGCACGACGGCAACGGCTTCTGCTGCACTGGCGTTTTCATTTTCGCCTTCCGCAGCGTTTTCTTCTGCGGCAACCGCAGTCAGTTCAGCGGAACTAGGCGGCGGCGCGGCAATACTCCCACAGCCAGCCGCAGCCAATCCGCATAGACAAATCAAAAAGACAAGTGTGAGTCTGTTCCTCATAGTCAGGCCATCCCCGATATTGTGAAAAGGTGTACAATAAGATGATTGTAGCGTATTTCCACACATCATGGTAGGCATTTTCGTGCAAAACTGATGAAGATCATCCTATTTAGAGAAGTTTATCCTCAATTTTGTTTAGAAACCCATTGTTTCTGGTCGGCGGTAATGCAGCACCCGCTGAAGCGCCTTTAATTCAACCGGACTATGATACCAGCGCATTTGATAGCGCCATCCGCTGATGGTGTGCAGCAGACGGCGCATCGTCCCATGCAGGCGCATATCGGTTACGGTGGGGTAATAAGCGTTGATGACGGTCTCGAAATCACGCACTTTTCGGCGTATGGGGTCGGAACTCCAGGGGGTACCGGGATTACGCCGGAGCGATTTTTGTGCCCATTCCTCGCTTGCCCATTGTTCTAGCGTCTCTGGAAAGCGAAAGCCAAGTCTATAGGCTTCTTCCATAAAAACACTGCCTTCTTGCGGTACAGGGGTATACAGATAAAGAATCAGCTCCGTCGCCGGATTGATGGCCTTCACTTTGCGGATAAATTCAATCGTCGTTTCGATGTCGGCGATAGGGTCAGGCGGGTTGCCGAGGACGAAAGAGAGTTCCGGCACGATGTTGTAATGCTTCATGCGCTCGATGATGGCAAGCGTTTTGGCGGTTGCTGATGTGCCGCCTTTATTCATGCGTTTGAGGGTTTCGTCATCGCCGCTTTCCGCGCCCATGAAGATCATCTTTACACCGCTGCGCTGCATTTTTTCAAAAGTCTTGTCGCTGTAGCTCATCAAAGTATCAACGCGACCCAATCCCCACCAGTCGATGTCATGACCGATCAGCCGTTCCGCGATGTTAGCAGTCCGGGCTTCACTGACGAAAAAATCCATATCGTGATATTCCATGCCGTCGATATTGTATTTTTCTTTCAGATACAGCGTCACATCGACGACACGATCCGCGCTTTCTGGTAGCCAGCGCTGTTTGGCAAGCGGCACAACGGCGCAAAAATTGCAGGCAAACGGGCAACCAAAGCTGGTGTTATGCGCCAAAACGCGACTTCCAAGATAACTTTTGTTCACATACTTATTGACATCAATGCTTTTATAAGGAAACCAGGGTACTTTGTCCAGATTGACAAAAGGCGCACGGGGATTCACGCGCAGTTCGCCGTTCTCGTCATACGCCAGCGAAGGAATATCCGTCAACGCGCCGCCTGAGTGCAGCGTATCGACAAATTTGCGGAAGGGTGCTTCGCCTTGCCCTTGAATGACATAATCGACAAAATCACTTCTTATAGTCACATCAGAATGATTTGACGGAAAATAACCGCCCCAGAGAATCGTTAACTCAGGCAATGCAGCTTTAACCTGCTTACAAACAGGAACAGCTTGGCGTAATTGGGGTCCCGGCATCACCGTCACGGCGAGGAGCTTGGATTTAGTTGCTTTTGCACGCTCAATGATGGCACTCGCAGGATCATCAATCAAGTTGCCGTCGATAAATTCCACATCGTAATCGTCTGCGATGACAGCAGCAATCGCCAAGAGCGACATTGGCAATCGCTGCTTGCCGGGAGAGGTGCTAATTGGGTTGTAAAATAAAACCGTGTGCCGCATAAATCGCCTCCAATAAAACAAGGATAGTTTGTTAAAAAAAACTGATCCGAAAGCAAATAGTCTCTGTAAAAGTAATTACGTTACAATTGAACCTGATAGATCATAGAACGCGAACGGAAATTTTGAAAGCTATTCATGAATCGTACAGATCGTTTACTGGCTATTATCCTCGAATTGCAAGCCAAGCGTTGGCAGCGGGCGGAGGATTTAGCCGCCACGTTTGAGATTAGCAAGCGCACGGTTTACCGCGATATGCAGGCACTTGCTGAGTCGGGGGTGCCTGTTGTTTCTGTGCCGGGGCAGGGCTATTCGCTAGTTGAAGGTTATTTTTTGCCACCGTTGAGTTTTTCACCGGATGAGGCCATCTTGCTGCTGCTCGGTGGCGATGTGATGACGCAGAATTTCGACGCACAGTATCGTGCTGCTGCTCAGTCCGCGACCCGTAAAATTGAAGCAGTCTTACGTGAGCAGCTTCGTGCCGAAGTGCAAGACCTCAAAGCTGGTCTGCGTTTTGTGCGGTTGAACGCTAAACCTGCCACTCCCGAACTTTTACAACAAATCCGCCGCGCTATTCTGCAACGCCACCGCCTCAGCATAGATTATGAAACGCGCTATACCGACACAGACGTGACCCGTACTACCCGCGAGGTTGACCCTTACGCGCTCATTCATATTGACCGGACGTGGTATCTTGTCGCCTACTGTCATTTGCGAAAGGACATGCGCCATTTTCGCATAGATCGCATTGACGCGCTTCAAATTTTAAACATGACATTTGAACGACCAGCCGAACTGAACCTTTTATCGCATGAGTCCGATGAACGAGAACTATTTGTTCGCGTCTTATTTAGCCATCATATAAAGCGCTGGGTGCGGGAAGACCCTTCTTTTTATGTTATTTCGATGGAAGATCATCCTGATGGCCTGCTGGTGACTTTGACTGTTCGGCATGAACGCGATCTACTGCAATGGCTGCTAGGCTGGGGCGCGAGTATGCGCGTTTTAGAGCCGCAAAGTTTACAACAACTGGTCATTGAGCAAGCGCAGGCTATTTTACAAAATCATCAAATTGCGGAATCACTGTTGCCATAACGGTGTCACACGGCTTTTGTATCCTGTAAATGTCGATTAAATTCACTCACAGGAGCAGATACGATGCGTAACGCAATTAATTGGTTCGAGATTCCCGCCCGCGATTTTGACCGCGCTGTAACGTTTTATGATACGATTTTCGGTGTGACACTTCATCGCGGGGAATTTATGGGGGTGCCGCACGGCTTTTTTTCGATGGATGAAGAGGGCGTGAGTGGCGCAATCATCCCTCATAAAGTCGTTCCGGGTGGTACAGAAACCCCCGGCGAAACGGGGTCACTGCTTTATTTGAATGCTGACGGGCAAATAGACGTAATTCTGGGACGGGTGGAATCAGCAGGCGGAAAAGTCATCCAGCCAAAGGCAGACATTGCGCCGCAGGGATTTATTGCCATTTTCCTCGATACAGAAGGCAATAAAGTCGGGCTGCATCAATCGTCAATGTAAGGCGAAAGTGCTGAGTGATAAGTCAATGAGCAAAGGCGACCCGTCGATGGGTCGCTTTTTATTTGTTAGAAAAATTGTACAATGATGACCCTTAGTGAGCTTTTTTGAACCAATCAGCATATAATAACGCTATAGAGAGCAATCCCCCAGAATCAGGGGGATTATGACTGCAATTTAGCGTTTAACGTTATAAAGCTGATAGGAGGGGTATTGTCTTTTGAAACTGGCAGAAGCATTGATTAACCGAGCGGATGCTCAGAAGCGTATCCACCAATTGCGTGAGCGCTTACTACGCAATGTGCGGATTCAGGAAGGTGAAGCACCTTCAGAAGATCCACAGGAACTTTTAGCGGAATTACGCCGGACAATTACTGAATTTACCCGGTTAGTGAAGCAAATTAATCGGACAAATGCGGTAACAGTCTTTGGCGATGGACTAACGCTGACCGATGCACTGGCGGAACGCGATGCGCTGGCGATGGAACGGAACATGTTAACCACACTAACTCAGCAGGCCGCGCAGCCGGAGTTTCGTTATGGTCGGTCAGAAATTAAGCAAGTGGTCATGGTCAACATCGCCGAACTGCAAAAGCGTATTGATGATCTGGCGCGGCGTTATCGTGAATTAGACACCGCGATTCAGCAGGCAAATTGGGTTATTGATTTGATTGAGCGTTGAGCTAGTTGGTAGCCGAGTGTTCGATAAGGGTGAGCGCAAAGACCCCCGTCAACTGGGCCAAGTTGAAACAGTATGAAAACTGGGCGATCCGAGGCTTGAACAACCTCTGACGCTTTTAAAGGCGCGGGGCAGCCAAGTTCTTAGCAAATTAGCCCTGCACTGTTACAAATGTATTGGGCATCGGGCAATGTTACGACCATGTGCTGACTTATCGGTATTCGGTGAGGGTGGGTAAGGGGACTGCTCAACTCAGTTGAAAAATTTACGATCTATATTCATGCAGGGATCGCAAATTTGCCATTACAATCAGATTAAGTGGGTAAAAGGCTTATTGTTAAACAAAGATAAGGAAGTCTAATGCAAACACCACGTCACTTCCTGAATGGGATTGAATATCGCGCTAACTTGGGCGGCGAACAAGCTGCCACGCCGCGCCTCACCGTTGAGACGGTGGATAACCATATCTATTTCTATGCTGATGTTGATAGTGATCGTTGTTTAGCGCTGATTCGTGCTGTGCGTGAGGCCGATTCGCTTTTACGAAATGAACATTCGTCACGCGGGATGGATGGAATGCCGCTGATTCCGATCTGGTTGCACATTCATTCGTATGGTGGCAGCCTATTCACTGCATTTAGCATCGCCGATCAACTAGCGATGATTAAATCACCAGTGTATTCTGTCGTGGAAGGGATTTGTGCCAGTGCTGGGACTTTGATTTCGATGGCCTGCACTAAGCGTTTTATCTTGCCAAGCAGCTTTATGTTGATCCATCAACTTTCGGGCATGGTGTGGGGAACGCATGAGCAGTTCAAAGACGAGATGACGCTGCAAAGCAAAGCGATGGATCGGTTGGTCGAGTTTTACGCGCAGAAATCTAAATCCACTAATGAGGAAATCCGCAGTATGCTCACCCGTGATTTTTGGATGGATGCCGAAACGTGCGTCAAACTCGGTTTTGCGGATGAAATTCTGAAATAGGGAACGATTCAGAAGTTGTTCCCTAGTGATTACATGAATATAACTTGATACAGACTCCGGCTTAATTTTTCGTAACATGAGTAGCAGAAATAGATCCTCCTATGCTACAATCATGCTTATGACAATCATGTATAAACCCATTTTACTTGACCAAAATTGGCGTTATTTCTACTCGGAAAACACCAACGCCGATTATAGCGCGTTGGACTTTGGCGATTCTGCGTGGATCCCACTCCCTCACTTATCGGATTGGACGATGAGTTCCTCTGTGCAATCCGGTGCAGATTGGTTCCGTCGTGAATTTACCCTTGAGCCTACAGACGGCTGTATTAATTATTTACTTCAAATCGAAAACGTACCCGAAGCAGCAGTGATTTATATCAATGGGAAGCCTGTAGTGACGATACAGGCGCATAAATCCTTTGCTGATGATGTTACAGATGCTGTAGCGTTAGGGGTAAATATCATTTCAATGAAATTGACCCCACAAACAAATGCTGGTGGTGGTGGTTTTGGGCAAATTCGTTTACAAGTCTTCCCCTGTCCAGATGAGACACAATATCCTTTACCATCAAATACATTATAGAACTTTTAAGGAGCTTTACAGATGACTGGACGTTTACAGGATAAAGTCGCGGTGATTACGGGTGCAGGAAAAGGCATTGGGCGGGCATCGGCCTTGGCACTGGCAAAAGAAGGGGCGCATGTCGTTATCACATCGCGCACGAAATCGGATCTCGATGCGTTGGCAGGCGAAGTGGCGGCGCTGAATACAGGCGCACGTGCATTAGTCGTTCCAGCCGATGTCAGCAGCGAGAAAGATGTAGAGCGGCTTGCCCAAGCCACGTATGACGAATTTCAGCATGTCGATATTTTAGTGAACAACGCCGGGGTAGGCAAAAATGGGACTATCGTCTCCCTCACAACCGCCGACTACGATTGGATTATGAATACCAACATGCGCTCAACATGGCTTTGTACAAAGGCATTTATGCCAGCCATGCTTGAACGTAAAACGGGCAACATCATCTTTGTGAGTTCTGTCGCTGGATTAAGTGGATTGCCGAATGAGCCAATTTACTGTGCGACGAAGTTCGCCCAAATCGGATTTGCCCAGTCCATTGATTACGAATGTTACCCCAATAATGTCAAAGTAAGCGTTATCGCGCCCGGTGGCACCAATACACAGTATGGTTTCTACAATGGTTCGCGCACGCCCGGCGATCCAATGTTGGATAGCTTTCAAGAGGCGGAAGACGTGGCTGATGGTGTTGTTTTTGCCGCGACACAGCCGCCGAAATCGCGGGTGTTTATGATCTGGATGCGTCCTATGAATGAGTCACTCGGCGCGGGGTCGGGCGCTCATTTTAAAAGCGCGGCTGCGGATTAGGCGTACTCTTGCCGCTTTAACGCTACATTGACGCTTGCCTTACGTTTAGCTACAATCAATTTTATCTGGATAACTAAGCTAAAGTAAATTCTGGTAAGCATCCCCACGCCTAAAGGCGGGGGCTTTTAAAAGCCCTAATGCTTACCCGACTCAGTGCGGCTAAGGTCGCACTACGTTAGGACTGAAAATATAGGCACTTGGGGATACCTCACCAGTTCCGAACTCTGCGGTGAGCGATTAAACAGGTGATTGGGAAAAGCCAGTGTCGCTCACGCCAAACCAGTCCGTAACATTGTCTAGGTGAACTTAACCCCGCGCAAGCGGAG
>DAOTTO010000398.1:0-17539 GCA_034437895.1 Anaerolineae bacterium
CCCAATAATGTCGCGCTTATCACCAGCGCCAAACTGCCCGTTTTGGGGCGGCAAGCCGCGAACCTCACGTATGGCGAACTCGATAAGCTGTCGGATGCGCTGGCGGCAGGATTGGTCGAAATCGGGCTGCAAAAAGGCGAAGCAGTCGCGCTCGTGATGCCTAACAGCGTGGCGTTTGTAATCGCGTTTTATGCTATCCTCAAAGCTGGCGGCATCGTCGCAGCCACCAATCCGACCTACCCGCCGGACAAAATGCAATATCAGATTGACGACTGCGACGCGAAAATCGTAATTTGCATGAGTCTGTTTTATAAGACCGTCAAGCAAATCCAGCCCAAGACCAAAGTACAGCATGTGATTGTCGCCAATATCAAAGAATATCTGTCGCCGGTTGCGAAGTTGTTGTTTACGATTGCCCGTGAGAAAAAAGATGGGCATTTTGTCGAAAGTTTAGGGTCGGGCGATTATTGGTTTCAAGATGTGCTGGCACGCAACGCTGGACGCAAGCCTAATGTCGATGTGAAGCCGGATGATCTGGCGCTATTTCAATATACAGGCGGCACGACAGGCGTTTCTAAAGCGGCGATGGCGACTCATCGCGCCTTAGTTGCCAACACACTCCAGCAAAAAGCCTGTCTTGCGGTGGATGGTATCCCCGGCGATCAGGAAATTTTCCTCGGCGCGATCCCAATGTTTCATGTTTTCGGCATGGTCGCTGTATTGAGCGAAGCCATTTATCTGGGGTCGAAGATCGTCCTCGTACCCAATCCCCGTGATATAGATGATGTCTTGGGCGTGATCGATAAATTCAAGCCAACCCTGTTTCATGGGGTTCCCGCCCTTTATAACGCCCTCAACAATCATCCTGATGTCCTTTCCGGCAAGATCAGCCTGCGTTCCATCCGCGCCTGTTTGAGCGGTTCCGCGCCGCTGCCACCCTCGACCAAAGCCGAGTTCGAGCGTTTAAGCGGCGGCATTCTGCTGGAAGGGTTCGGGATGAGCGAAGCGCCCACCGCAACGCATGTTAATCCGCTGCACGGCGAAAATCGCACTGGATCAATTGGGATTCCCATACCCGACACAGATGTGCGTATCGTCAGCCTTGATGATGGCGTGACGGATGTCCCCGCTGGCGAGATCGGCGAACTCATTATCACTGGCCCGCAGTTGATGAAGGGGTATTATAAGATGCCCACCGAAACCAACAATACGCTGCGTGAACTCGACGGGAAGTTGTGGCTGTTTACAGGCGACATCGCCCGTATGGATGACGATGGCTACTTCTACATCGTAGATCGCAAGAAAGATATGGCACTGATCGGCGGCTTTAATGTTTATCCCAACAATGTCGAAAAAATCATCAAAGATCACCCCGCCGTATTAGAAGTCGGGGTGGCGGCTGTTCCGCATCCAGAAAAAATTGGACAAGAAGCGCTCAAGGCATGGGTCGTGCTGCAACCGGATAAAACCGCAACCGAAGCCGAACTCATCGCGCACTGCGAAAAATATCTCGCGCCGTATGAAGTGCCGCGCCGAGTCGCATTTATCAAAGAACTGCCTAAAACCGTCGTCGGAAAGACTCTGCGCCGCGAACTCATCCAAATGGAACTCGACGCGCACGAAAAAACAGTCGCTAAATAGACTCTAGTTGTATCAAGAGTTTGGCAAATCATGCTGAAATTTGCCAAACTCCCCTTAAAGAATTAACTATCCGTGTATTTATTTTTTGAGAAAATCACAAATGACCACTTATGCTGACCGCCCTTGGACAAACCATTACGACCCCCACGTCCCCAAAAGCCTGCTACCCTATCCTGAACATGCCATGCACGATTATCTGGGACGTACTGCCAAAAAGTATCCCAATCATCCCGTCTTGATTACAACGGCAAAACTGCCCATTCTAGGGCGGCAAAGCAGCACTATGACTTACGCACAGCTCAATAGCTTTTCTGATGCGCTGGCAGCCGCCCTCGTTGATTTCGGACTCAAAAAAGGCGATCGTGTGGGGCTTATCATGCCCAATTGCACAGCCTTCGCCATTAGTTATTACGGCATTTTGAAGGCTGGCGGTGTCGTCGCCGCGACTAATCCCACCTATCCGCCCGCCAAAATGCAGTATCAAATTGACGACTGCGACGCGGAAATCGTCATCACCTTAAGCCTGTTTTATAACACCCTCAAGCAAATTCAATCCGGTACAAAAGCCAAAACCATTATTGTTGCGAATATCAAAGAATATATGCCGCCCGCCGCAAAACTCCTGTTTACGCTCGCTAAAGAGAAAAAAGATGGGCATCGCGTTGAACTAGCGGCTGGCGATTTGTGGTTTCAAGACGTACTCAAGCAAAACACAGGGCGGAAGCCCAATGTACAGGTCGGCGCGGATGATGTCGCGTTGTTTCAATATACAGGCGGGACAACCGGGGTGTCTAAAGGCGCGATGTCCACCCATCGCGCATTGGTCAGCAATACGACCCAGTTGCAATCGTGGACGGGCATCGACAAGGGAATGCTGGGTGATATGAAGCCCACCGATGCCATTTACTTAGGCGCGATCCCCATGTTCCACGCCTACGGTTTGGTCGCGCTGCTGACGCAAGCCGTTGCCTCCGGCGGACGCATTGTCCTGATTCCGAATGCACGGGACATTAATGAAGTGGTCGATGTCATCCATTTTTATAAGCCCAATGTATTTTTGGGGGTTCCCGCGCTTTACAACGCGGTTAACAATCATCAACGAGTGGCTTCGGGTGAAGTAAGCCTAAAATCTTTTGTGTTCAATTCCAGCGGTGCGGCAGCCTTGCCACCCGCGACGAAACGCGAATTTGAGGCTAAAAGCAGCGGCGCAATTTCTGAAGGATTTGGTATGAGCGAATTGCCCGTCGCCACACATAGCAATCCGGTTTATGGGGAAAATCGCGTGGGTTCAATCGGTCTGCCGCTGCCGGACGTAGATTGTCGCATCGTCAGCTTAGACGACGGCATAACCGATATGCCCGTTGGCGAACCCGGCGAGATGATTATTCATGCGCCCAATATGATGATCGGCTATCACAAGCTGCCCACTGAAACCGCGAATACACTCCGTGAGCAAAACGGCAAAATCTGGTTATTCACAGGCGACATCGCCTTTATGGATGCGGACGGCTATTTCCATATTGTTGATCGCAAAAAGGATATGGCGCTCATCGGCGGATTTAATGTCTATCCGAATATCGTAGAAAAAGTCATCAAAGATCATCCGGCGGTGCTGGAAGTCGGTGTCGCGGCTGTCCCCCATCCAGAAAAAGTGGGACAAGAGGCATTAAAGGCATGGGTCGTACTCCAGCCCGACACAACCGCCACCGAAGCACAATTGATCGCCCATTGTGAAAAGTCGCTCGCGCCTTACGAAGTGCCGCGCCGTTTTAGCTTCATCAAAGAACTCCCTAAAACCGCCGTGGGGAAAACACTGCGCCGCGAGTTGATTCAACTTGAAATGCAAGATTCGGAAAAAGCAAAGCTAATGTGAGTCATACTCAAGGGGCATGAATTGTCATGTCCCTCTATACTGCCTAGGCCTCAGCAACTTGCTTTTCCAGGACTTTATGTTCTTCTGGTTGAGGCAAATAATACCCGCGATAAAATGCCCGCGCTGGGCCGCGATTCAAATACCACACTACATAAATCGGGACGACAAGCACCACAAAGATTTGCCCGGAAGCAAGCACCCGAAATAAGGTTTGCATGGATCCGCCGCCGAGTCCTTCGTCTGCTTGCTCGGCTTGAGGTAATACCGTCAGCACAATCGTCAGGATGCTTAAGCCCAACACCGCCGCCATCAGCACAAACCGCATATAGGCTGGCTTCCCTAACCAAGCAAACACCGCGATGAAAAAAAAGATAATCCCAACGCCTGTTTGTAAAAGGATGCGATCATTGTCGAAACCCGTGAAGTTGCCACCGGACGCAGCGGCTTGTGTGGGGTTATTGGGGTCAAATGGGATATTGGTCTGGCTGACCCGCTGAAAGTGACGCTCTAACAATTTAATCTGCCCAATTTGCAGCAGCGGTACTAGCGAAAACAAAACCACGCTGACGAAAATCGCCAATGTCACACCCAGCGGACGAGCCGGTTTTTCTGAGGGTAAACCCATGCAAAACTCCTAACCTGATAGCGAAGTCACAACCGAAACGTAGTAAACTGAGAAAACGAATCATTAGCAACGCCAGTTTTATTTGCTATAATACAACAGCAATATCGTTTTGAATATCAAGGGTCAGGTTGGCACATGCAATTACATCACTTAGTTGAACAGTCTTACCAGACGTTTCTTGCCCAAATGGAAGATACCCGCGTGATCCTGCTGCATCCACACAGCCGCTATCGTTCCATGCTGGTTGCCAAACTTATCAACACCCCCGAACTGCATGTATTTTATTATGCGATGGGGCCAGACGACATCAAGCTGGAGGCTTTTCTCTCTGGCATCACCCATGATATGGCAAATCAGTTCCCGACATTTGGTCGTCATATCAACATGTTACCTCAAATTGTATTTGAAAATCCGCGTGAGCATTTTGAATTAGTACTGAATACCTTTGCGGAAGATTTATCTGAGATCAGCAATAAGCGTTTTTTCTTGATTCTGGATGAATATGATCGCAGCGACAGCGCAGATGATGTGCAGCGTTTTGTCCAACGACTGGCGGGGGTGATTCCTGCTAACTGCCGCCTCGTACTCAACAGCCGCACCCTGCCTCGCCTGCCTTGGGTCTCGATGATCTCCCAAAAGCAGGCCGTCTTGCTGGAAGATGATCGCCTGATCGAAGAAGAGTTTTATGGTCCTGTTGCCCAAAGCAGCAATCCGCTGGAAGTGTATGCGCTGGGTCCCGGATTCGTCCTGATGGATGGTGAGCCAATTGATACATGGGAAGGTCATTTACCGCGTTTGTTGTTCTTTTTCGCGCTGGATCGTCCGGTTGTTACACGCTCGGAAATTTGCGAAGCGTTCTGGCCTGAGCTTGACCCCGACCAAGCAGTAAACGTTTTTCACGTCACCAAGCGCCGTCTACATAAAGCGCTCGATAATGATGTGCTGGTACACGATGAGGGCTATTATCGTGTCAATCCAGAAATGGCCGTTTATTACGACGTGATGGAGTTCGTCGTCGCCTTGATGGTGGGGCGTAATAGCAACGATCCAGACAAGCGCTTTGAAGCATGGCAGCGCGCCGCTGATTTGTATCGCGGGCCATTTTTACAGGGACATAACGATGCTTGGATTTTAGAGCGCCGGGTTGATTTCCGCGCTGGCTATTTAGAAGCGCTGACGGAAATGGCGCATGTGTGGCTGTCGCGTGATCGTCATGAACAGGCGTTAGTACTGCTGCAAAAAGCGCTGATTGAAGACAACAGTCGTGAAGATTTGCACCGCGACATGATGCAGCTTTATGCCCAATTAGGCCGCCGCAGCGAAGTCGCCGCGCATTATCAAAAATTAATTGAGAATATGCGCCGCATCAATGTCCCCATTTCTGAAGAAATCCACACGCTTTACCAAGAACTCATGTCGTAGAAGACCGACTAACAACAATAAAAAACACCCACTCAGCCTGAATGGGTGTTTTTTGCGCCCCTGGAGGGATTCGAACCCCCGACTCTCAACTTAGAAGGTTGGCGCTCTGCCTCTGAGCTACAGGAGCAATACTTATGCTTCGCTTTAAATATTATATCCTACCTATTTGAAATTTTGAACCACCGCTTTTTGATCCCACAGGATTTACTCGAAGTCGGCGGCAACGAAAATATAAGGTGGGTCGGCGAGAATCACTGCTAGGAAGTAGTGTCTTCCAGCGTTCAGGCGCGTCCCGCGTAGATCAACCAGATTTTCACCCGGATTATCAGACGCGATCACCTGAATATCATACGTCCCAGCAGGCAGTTCAAACGAGCTAAAACCGTCATTATCGCCTTGCACACCGGGATACGCTAAAAGCTGAAAAAGCACTGTTCCATCGGCGAGGCGAACATCAATCGGGCTGCTGGCAGGAATCGCATGGAAGATACTAATCCGCGCATCCGTCTCCGCAAGAGGCCGGGTATCTTCTTCCAAAATCTGTAATTGCAACGTTTGATTCGCTAACGTGCCGATGAGGGCTAGAGTCGTCCATGAACCGTTATCCAGCGATAAAGCCAATGGGCCGATGACGACATCCGCAAATGTGGTTCCAGCAGGCGCAACGGCAACTGTATAATCACCCGATTCAAAATCTGCAAATTCGGTCATATCGCCAAAAGATAGATTAGCAAATGAGGCGAGTTCTCCGTTGATGTAAAGATCAATTTCCGGCGTACCGGAGGAAAAATGTGCGGCACGCAAATGCGCGAGCGAATCACCATTTTCCGGCGTTGAGTTGTTTAGTTCTACGGTATCCACTGAGTCGAGGCTGGTCACTTTAGAAATCACTTGAAGGGTATCTTGTGTGCCTAAAACAGCGAAAAGCGTATTCGTATCCTGCACAATACGCACTTCACCTAGATCGACAAGAATTGTCGAAGGATCGTTGTTCGCGGTAATTTGAATGTTGTAACTGCTGCCGACAATATCCGCGCTGACGAATCCATCATTGGCTTGACCTTCACCCTGAATCAAATTGCCGGGATAACTGAGCAGCTCAAATAAGGCATCGCCGTTGACGACTACATCCACAATCGGGCCATCTTCAACGGCATAAAAGACACCAATTCGCGCTTCGCCGATAGCCATTTCGCTGTAATCTTCAGAAAGAGGTTGCAGCGCCAGCGTTCCGCGCTCAACTGAGCCAATCAGTGCAATTGTAAGCCATTCGTCCGCCGAAAATTCAAATTCTATTAGCGGAATTAATGCCTCACCGACGGTATCCCCCGCCGTAGTGATCGTCAGTGTATGCCTACCTATCGCGATTCGCTCCCAAGGGGTAAGTGTCCCGAAGCTAAGCCCAGACGCGGCATAAAGCTGGTTATCGACATGGACATCAATGGTCGAGGCATCAATCGAAAAATGCGCCAACCGAAAATGCGCCAAGTCTTCATCTTGCGGCGAAACATCCCGCTGCCACATCACTGGTACAACGGACAGTAGTGATAGTGAAAAGAGAAAATAAGCCAGTTTAAACATTCGCTGCGGCTCCTTACAGGTTTGAAGCGAACGACCCATCATAAAAGTGTGACACAAAAAATATTAGATGATTATGGGCAAGAAATGACCAAAATGGAATGTGGAACTCAAGAAAACCAAAAGGCACAACTCGAAATAAGTTGTGCGATTTTCCGGTAGTGACATCAATTAAAAGCGAGGTATTAGTTTTTGTGGGCCCAAGTGAGCTGTTCACGCACTTGAAGATCAGTGTGACGGATTTTCATCGCTAAATCAGCCGCCAAATTACGCATCAAACGATACCCAAGTTGAGGATAAGTATCGCAAAGCAGCATGATCTTATCACGCGGGATGACCACCAAATGCGTATCCTGCTGCGAACAACGCGCCCCGGCAGAACGCAGTCCTTCATCCACCAAAGAAACTTCCCCAAAGGACTGTCCACGCCGTAGAGTCGCGATTGTGTGCGATCCTGTGCTAGGGTCTTTGCCAATCAGCGAGGGATCAACCTGAATCTCTACCTCGCCCGTTGCGATGATATAAAGCTCATCACCAGGCGTATTTTCTTCAAAGATAATGTCTCCAGATTGATAATGACGCTCGGCACATATTGAGCCAATCAGCTCTAACTGAGTATTGGTTAACTCATCGAAAATGTCTGCTTGCTTCAGAACCGTGACGACAGACATTGAACGCTCCTGTTTCTAACCCTAATGATGATAACTGTTTATCGTATGTTAAAGCATTGTATCATGTTTGCAATCAGCGGCAAATTTGTAGTGTTTAACTTACGCTATACCTTATTCTAACATGAAGGTCGTAATTTCCGAAATAAGGCTTGCGCTATTGGCTATGACCCCTTATGCTACTTTAAGAACCGTTTTAGCGAATAGAGTCCATCATGAATGCAAATTTACGCTCGGAACCACTACCCTTCCGAGTTTGGGGAAAAGACTATATTGATCCTGAAGCCATCAGTCAAATGAATCGGGCGATGCAACTGCCGATCAGCGTGGCAGGTGTATTGATGCCAGATGCTCATGTCGGCTACGGCTTGCCCATTGGCGGCGTATTAGCAACAGAAGGCGCGGTCATCCCGTATGCGGTGGGAGTAGATATTGCCTGCCGGATGCGGCTTTCCGTTTTTGCCGTATCGCCTAATATCTTGGGTCAGCAAGTGGGCAAGTTCAAAAATGCACTCACCGAACAAACCCTTTTCGGCGCGGGCAAGCAGTGGCAGGGCAATAAACGCGCCGAACATGCGGTGCTTGATGATCCCGCGTGGCAGCAGACTCGCTTCCTTTCGACTTTAAAAGCTACCGCTTACGGTCAACTAGGCACGAGTGGCAGCGGCAATCATTTCGTCGAATGGGGAGCGCTCACGGTTGAAAAAGAGGATAGCGAACTAGGCCTTAAAGCAGGCGAATATCTGGCGCTGCTCTCGCACAGTGGCTCTCGCGGCGTGGGCTTTCAAGTCGCGGAGCGCTTCACAAAATTGGCAAACGATCTTAATCCGAACTTGGATTCGTCCATTCGTCATCTGGCTTGGCTACCGCTCGATCATCAATTAGGCTATGAATATTGGCTGTCGATGGAACTGGCGGGGCGCTTTGCGGCAGCGAACCATGAGGTGATTCATCAGCGCATCGCCAAAGCTGCCGGGGTCAAACCAGTTGCTGTGGTCGAAAATCATCACAACTTCGCGTGGAAAGAGAAAATTCTCACTTCCCCCGATTCGACTGAACCGGAACGCGAAGTCATTATCCATCGCAAAGGCGCGACACCCGCCGGAGATGGCGCACTCGGTATTATTCCCGGCTCGATGGGCGACGCGGGATTCGTCGTGCGTGGCAAGGGCAGCGCCGCCGCGTTAAATTCGGCTTCACACGGCGCAGGCCGACTGATGAGCCGTCAGAATGCGTTGGGGTCAATCACCCGGACTGACCGTGATCGCTATCTGAAGGAGCGCGGAGTCACCCTCATCGGCGGCGATTTGGACGAATCACCGCAAGCCTACAAAAACATTGAGGCAGTCATGGCGGCACAAGCCGACCTTGTTGACATTGTAGGGCGTTTTATGCCGCGCATCGTGCGGATGGATGGTAAGGTAAAATAGTATTCACCGTATTATTAGGGTTGCCGGAATTATTTTTTAATTATGTATCTATCTATTTTTAGGAGAGATAATGAATGACAAAATATGAAAACTTGAGAGCGTATAAAAGTTCTAAAGCAGAAGAAAAGTTGGGCATCTTGAAGAGTGAGCTTAGGTCTCGTATAGTTGTTATAAGGGGATTTGCAACCATTCTTAAAAATCAGCTAACTACTGAGCCTATAATGCAATTATCCGATGATTGGAAGTTGGCGATAGAGGAAATTTATGCTGCTGGAGAAGATCTTGACGAAATAATAGAGATTCTAACTTAATTAAATGCAGTCTCTATAATTCTAAAATTAGGTAAAGAATATAACTTGACTTTATCCATTTGTTTGAATTTTTTCTGCCCGTGGCTAAAGCCGACAGGCTGCCGAGAAACCAAGCCCACTTAAGGGACTAAAGAGGTCACAACGGGTTAGAATCAGCACCTCTAGTGCGCTTGGCACTTTCGCAGCCGGACGTTTCAACGTCTGGCGGGAACAACGAACCTTTATGACCTCTACTGTTCAAGAATGGATAAAGTCCAGCTTAAAGGATTTCTATTTTTCACAAGGCAATTTATGACAACCATCGACACAAACCAGTCTTCCCTCTCACCAGAAAGCTACACCATCAACGAATTGATGTGCGTGTGCATTGCGCGGCAAGTGGTGGATGGCGAAGTAGTGACGCAGGGGATTAATACGCCGCTGGTGATGGCGGGATTTATCCTCGCGCAGTGTACCCATGCACCGAATATTCGGTTTGCATCCGCCATCGGACAAAGCATCTGTCAATCGTGGTCGCCTTTGGGTGTCGGGCGGATTGAGGATTTATGGCTCGGCAAAGGCTTGATGCACGTCGGTTTCGCAGCGGCAACGGCGGATTTGCTGCCTAAATATCATCCGAAGGAATTTTTCCGTCCGGCGCAGGTTGACCCTTTTGGCAATTTCAACAATATTGCCTTCGGGCAGGATTATCATCACCCGCGCTTGCGGTTGCCGGGTTCGGGCGGCATCCCGGACGTGACGACTTATTCGGAGCAGGTCTATCTTTACGTACCGCGTCATTCACGCGTGACATTTGTCCCCAAAGTTGATTTCGTCAGCGGATTGGGACATGTGGCGGAGCGCAAACGAGGGCGCGGCCCGAATTACCTGATTACGGACTTAGGCCAGTTTGATTGGGAAAGCGGCAAGATGCGCCTCATCAGCACCCATCCCGGTGTGACCATTGAGCGTGTGCAGGCCAAAACAGGCTTTCCGCTGGAGATCGCGCCGGAATTACACGAAACAGTTCCGCCGACCAGCGAAGAAATCCGGCTGCTGCGCGAAGCGATTGACCCGCTCGGTGTGCGGACTTTGGAAATGCTCAGCGGCAGCGCCCGCAAACAAAAACTGCATGAGATTTTAGCCGCAGAAAACGCGCTCTAATTCCCCAGCACCCAATCCTGAATCGTGCCGAAGCGATCCACAGGCGAGGCGATAAAGCCTAGCTGAACCCCACTTATGCGCGTCGTCATTGCATACGTATACAGCGGATAATACAGCGGAATAGCAATCGCTCGCTCGATAAATGCCTGCTGGAACTGACGGTAAGAGGTGCTGCGATTCACCCCATTAGCATCACTCCGCGCCCGTTCTAGCAGTTCACTGATACGCCGATCATTCGCGCCGCCATAATTTTGCCCGTCAGGATACTGCCCTTGATGCCAAAAATTGTAAACATCAGGATCAGCGCTGCCATTTTTGGAAAGTTCGACCAGTGCCGTATCAAAATCGCCGGATTCCAGCCGTGCGCGATAAGTCACCAGATCAACCACATCGACTTGCACCGTCAAATTGAGCTGCGTCCACTGTGCAGCGATTTCCTGCGCGACATTGATTAAGGCAGGATCGTCCGGCGTGAGAATATTAAAACTCAAAAGTGATGCGGAAACTTCCGCCGTTGCCTCGGCGGTGGCTTCCGGTTCGGCTGTCGCTTCGGGTGAGGCTAAATCCGCCCGTGCGATCAAATCCCGCGCTTGCGCCGCATTAAACGGAGGCCACGCCAGATCAGGCGCATACGCCCATGACCCTTCTAGCAGTGGACTATTCGCCAAAAGCGCTTGGTTGGAAAGATGGCGCTCGATAATCGACGTGCGATTTAAGCCGATTTCCAGCGCTTGCCGCACCCGTATATCACGGAAAGCAGGCAGATCGTCTTGTGACCAATTAAAGATCAGCATTCCAACTGTTGGTTCAATTTTGGTGTAGGTTGTAAAATTATTCGGCAACCCAACTAATGCTGCCCGTTCTGTCCGATCACGGGCGGCATACCCATCCACCGCACTGCTCATGAGTGCTTGCACTGCGCCATCAAACGTATCAAATAATGCAAAACTGATGCGATCTACGGTATAGCCAGTCTGCCCTTCTGGGCGCTGGCGATACACAGGCGCGACTCGCAAATCGACAATCTGAATCCGCCCTGCCTCGCCACGCAGCGCTTCTAATTGATACGCTCCAGTACCGATAGGGGTTAGATTAAATGGATGATTGGCGATTTGGGCGGCGGTAGTGCCTTGCAGCGCGTGATAGGGCAAAATGCCCACTCGTAAGGCTTCAATAAAGCTGCCTAGCGGCTGTGCGAGCCGGAAGCGCACCAAATTATCATTAATTTTTTCGGTCTCTACCGTGCGCCAGAATGCGCCCAATTCCGGTAAACCAGGGAAATCCGGCGAGGACAGCAAAGACATCGTATACACAACATCATCCGCCGTAAACGGGATGCCATCCTGCCACAGCACATCATTCCGCAGCGCGACGACATATTCCAGCCCATCGAATGAGATCACAGGCATTCCACTGGCTAAGGCCGGTTCCGGCTCACCATAAGCATTGGTTCGCATTAGGCCTTCATAGATGAGTGACGCAATATCCCGATCAACCGGATTTAAACCCGCCAGCAGCGGATTCAAGCGCTGCACCTGACCGACCAGCGCTTCTCGATAGGTCGGAATCGCGCTCGTTTCCGGTGGCGGGATGACAACAGGTGCATCGGAAGTAGGAGAAAGCGTGGCTTCGGGGAGAGGAGTCGCCGTCGTCTGCGAGGCGATAGATGTCGGCGGCAGCGGTGTAGGGTTTAATTGTGGCGTTTGGCCTGTAGAACGGCTGAATAATGCGATCACAAACAGCACAATCGCCATCAACAGCGCCAAAATTTGCCAGCGAAATCCACGCATAACCTTATACCCCTCTCAACTTGCCTAAACACGAAAAAGGTGTTTTACAGTGACGCAAAACACCTTTCCCAGATTGAATGTCTGTTTTTAGCGGCTTCAAACGGCACTTTGGGTAAAAACCCATCCGCATTAATTAGCAATGTGCGCCTTAGTTAGCAGCGATAACCGCCAAGATGCAAATTGCTAAGAATGCACAAGAAAGCCCTACGGTGAACTGGAACAATGTCTTTTCCAATCCACGACGAGTCCGTGCGATGCCGCCGCCTGCGTCGCCGCCCAGCATATTGCTCAATGCGCCGCCCTTAACCTGAAGCATAATCAGCACAACCATCAGGATAGACATAATGATTACAGCCATTTGAAAAGCGACTTCCATTGCCAAACTCCTCAAAACAATTTATCAAAAAGCGCCAGCAGTATAGCACGAGGGCTGGCGCTTGTATAGCCGCTTACTGTCCGGCGGAAAGCTGCTCCAAGAGATAATCCACAGCGGCATCAAGCTGCGGGTCTACCCCTTCAGGCAGCGTTTCGCCTTCCGCGAGTTCCGGCATTTCCACGATAATATCCGGCGTGATTCCGATGCCCGTAATCGAGGCACCATTAGGGGTAAGCCAACGTGCAATCGTCACGCGCAGCCCGCCGCCATTGACGAGGGTATTTTGAACCTGAACCGTGCCTTTGCCAAAGCTCGTCACGCCCATAATGGTCGCAACACCTTGATCTTGCCAAGCCCCCGCGACTAACTCTGATGCGCTGGCGCTGCGTTCATCGACTAATACAACAATCGGCATATCGAGACCGGCGTAAGCGGCGTTCTCGCTGTACACTTCCTCACGCCCATCATCATAAATCTGATTAACCACACCATCCTCAACCTTGAAAATGCGGGTTTCACCCGTGCCGAATTCTTCTTCCAAAATAACACCGTTTTCGATGAACAATCCAGCGAGTTCTGTTGCGGAAGTCAAAAACCCGCCTGGATTTCCGCGCAGATCAAGGATAAAGCCTTCGATATTCTGATCTTGCAGTTCTTGAATAGCCACAGAGACTTGATCGCGGGCATTCGCGCTGAAATTAGCCAACCGGACGTAGCCAATATTGCCATCCAAAAGCTCGGAGGTCACTTCGACAATCTCGATACGCGCACGCGGAATCGTAAAATCGATCAGTTCTTCACCGCGACGCATCGTAATATCAACCGTCGTTCCGACGGGACCACGCACCCGTACCGCCAGTTCGAGCGTATTGAGTCCAGCAACCTCTTCGCCATTGACCGTGACAAAAATATCGCCCTCTTGCAGACCTGCTTCTTCGGCAGGAGTATCTGGCAAAACATTCACAACTTCGATTTCTTCCGTGTCTTCAATCAGGCTGATGACAACACCAATACCCTCAATCTCGCCGGAGAGGTCATTGCTGGTGACTGCGAATGTTTCTGGATCAGCATAACTGCTATATTGATCGTCCAGCGATTCGACCATGCCCGAAATCGCGCCATTAACGAGAGTCTCAACCGGGACATCTTCAATATACTGATCCTGAATTAGATTGTAGCTTTGATAAAACGGCTCAAATGCCGCTTGAACATCATCCGGGAGCGAAAGGCCACCCTGCGCCCGACTCACCGAATATTGAACACCGATAAAAAATCCAGCGACGAAAATGACGGCGACCAACAGGCCAATCGTCAGTGAACGAGCGCGTCCGAAATAGGTGCGCGAGGCTTCCATAATTGTGTTTACTCCGCTTATAACCGATAATTTAACGATACGCCAGCAATTTAATGCCGCTGCACTACTTTAAAGCAGCGCTCTAATGCTTCGCGCTTTTCCTATTATAATAGTTCCAAATTGAATGTATAAATAGGTACACACAACTCGTTTATGCAGGAGTGACCCGCACTGGCTTAACTACGGAAGCCCGTATCCCGTCGCCAAAAGGGTTCGGGATTGCTTTTCGCATGATGTTGTACGATCCGTTCACATCCGCATTAATCTTCCGTCCGTCGCTGGCAACGAACAGCCCACGCTTCACCCGCCGCCCCTGATACACCTCATGCTTACAAATCGGCTCATCATCCAGAAAACTGCATTTGCTGGTGTAGCTTTCTTCAATCAAGATGACCTGAATGCCGACGAGTTGCGCTTTGTAGCACAGCATGTCGATGAAGCGAGCATGAGGGATGTAGACAAAGTTCTGGTTTGTCCGTTTACCCAAGTTGATCGCTTGCTTCCAACCAAGATTCTTGCCGATTACCAATGTGCCGATGCGATTTAGACATAACACGTCAATCAATCGGCGGCTAACGAGATGCAAATAGTGAGCGACTCGTCGATTGCGCTGCTCAGTCAACTGTTCTAACCGCTTTGAGGTGAACTGACCGCAAGGGAGTTCACTTTGCAATCGTGCGCGTTCTTTGTTGTAATGGTGATTGATACTCTTCAGCGGTCTGCCGTTAACCAGAAGCGGAGTGAACTCCGGTTGGTTGAAAGTTACAGCCGCTAAGGTGTTCAAGCCAATGTCTAGGCTGGCGATGCGATGCGGTTCAACGGGAAGTGGGTCGATTTCGACAGTGTAGATGACCTCGATCACGTAATACGTTTTGCGCGGGACGATGCGAACTTGGTCGATATTTTTTTGCTTGGTCTGGACTTGAATAGCAAGTTGGGACGGTTGAATCACGCCTTTCTGCGTGAGCAGCTTGCGACTGACTGCTTGATCGGTGTAGACGAGCAGATTGCGTCCTTTGGCGGTGTCTTTGTAGGTCGGAAGACGAGGACATCCTGTGAACTTTTTGGGATTAGACTGATATTCTGCACGACCAGTAAAATAATTCTGCCAGTCTTGATTGACCTGCTTAAGCACCCATTGCGACACTTTGCGCGGCAGAGCGCAATAGTCAGGATTATGCTTCATCAGTTTGTCGAGTTGGGCGTAAGGAATAAAGTGATGATTGAAGATGTATTCTTGACGGACGATATAGTTCGCGGCATTGTAGAGATTCTTGGACAGCCAGCAAGTATGGTCAATCACCGCCCAGCGTGGATCATTTTTGCTGATAATATGGCGTTCAACCAACTGCATCGTCGTCACGCTTCAATTCCTCCCTAATCCGCTCTGTCTTTCGCTTTGCACCACACATTGTTTGCGGTAGTCATTTAATTTCAAGTGTATAATTGAGCATAGACGCTACTATTTGTCAACAAAATCGACTAGCGAAGTCGATACTACGAATAGCGCCTTACTGTGGATTTTAATGTTGTATGAGCAAACACCAAGCACAAGCTATTTTATTCGGATTAGCCCTCGGCGATGCGCTGGGCTGGCCTACGGAATTTTTAAAACTGTCGGGTATCAAGCAAAAGTACGGCGCAAACGGCATCCAAGAGCCGCCGAATCCGGCAATTTATACCGACGATACCCAAATGACGATTGCACTGACCGAAGGACTTTTAGAAGCCGGTCTTGATGCGCCGATAGACGCGCAAATGAAAGCCATCGGCAAACATTTCCTTCAGTGGAAACATAGCCCCGAAAACAATCGCGCACCCGGCACCACGGTTATGACCGGACTACAACGGTACGAAAACGGTACGCCCTGGCGCGAAGCAGGATTAGAACATTCCAAAGGCTGCGGTTCAGCCATGCGCGTCGCCACGATTGGCTATCTGTATCAGCAGGACGAGGCGCGGCTCTACGAAGTTGCCCAAGCCAGCGGATTAATCACCCATCGTCATCCCGCCGCGATTGCCGCCAGTATTGCTGGAGCCTACCTCATCAGTTTAGTCTTAAACGGCGCACACGATCATGACTATCTGCGTAAAGTGATGACCTTCTGTGATGGACTCAGCGATGAATTTGATGCGGCGATTTTGCGCGTGGGGCATGTTTTGGGTTGGTCAAATGAAGAGGCAGCGCTGACCCATATCGGCGAAGGCTGGACGGGTGAGGAAGCGATTGCATTGGCGCTTTATTGTGTACTGCGCTATCCCGATGATTATGTGGCTTGTGTGCGCCGCGCCGCCAATACCAATGGCGACAGCGACTCGATTGCGTCTATCGCAGGCGGCATTATGGGGGCGCGACTGGGCTTAGAGGCGATTCCAGCGGCATGGATTGAGCGCTGCGAAAATCGAGATGACTTGATAACATTAGGCGAAAGAATGGCATTAGCGAAGGGCAAATCAACCTCATGATGACCAAAAATATGCTGCGAGAATACTGCCTAAGCCGAAAAGCGGCAGCGGAAGATACACCTTTCGGAGAAGATACGCTGGTTTTTCGCGTCATGGGCAAAATTTTCGGTCTGATGGGAATCGACACACCCGACGATCAACCAGCGCGAATTAACCTCAAGTGTGATCCCAATTTAGCCATCATCCTGCGTCAAATATACCCCACTGTGCTTCCGGGCTACCACATGAATAAAACCCACTGGAATACGATCGTGTGTGATGGCACGATTCCTGATGATGAAATTTTGACAATGATCGACGACTCTTATGATCTGATCGTCGCTAGTCTGACCAAAAAACAGCGCGATTTACTCGATATGCACTAAGGATCGCCTACATATTTAGCAAAACAGTTATCCATGTAAGCTTTTAAGCGAAAGACTCTAAGCGCTAAGGCGTCTCAACAAAATCATTCTTCATAGAATATGCGACATTGTCCAAGCTTACTCGGTATAATGTTTGCTAGTGACCCTCTGTGCTATCCTTAACCTGTTTTCATCAGAAATTTCGGTCACTATAAGATAGAGTTAAAAAATGAATGACGCTCCGGGTAGGTATTTATGAGTACCATCCTCATTGTTGAAGACAACATAAACACGCTCCTTTTTCTTAGTGTTAACTTGACGGCCCGAGGCTTTACTATACAGGGAACGTCAAATGCTGAAGACGCGATCACGTTAATTCGAGTAGAAGCCCCAGAACTTATACTACTTGATTTAAATCTGCCCCTAATGGGTGGACTTGATCTTCTCGATTTACTCGTGCAGAGAGTCAACCAACCGGCAATCCCGGTGATTATTCTTTCAGCCTCCGCCAAGCGCAA
>DAOTTO010000399.1:0-9216 GCA_034437895.1 Anaerolineae bacterium
TTACCCCACCCCTAAATCCCCTCCCCATTGCATGGAGAGGGGACTTCAAGATGCGTTTTTCTCCCCCTCTCCAAGTATTGGAGAGGGAGCCGGGGGGTGAGGTAAGCGAAAGTCCTAAATGAATCTACCCTCTAAAGTCATTTAAACACTTTTACGGGCGATGATTTGGATATTTCCTCAATCACCTTCATTGGGTTGAATAGGTAAATGTATGGCTCGTTTTTCTAAAAAGCCCCCAACGTGGGTACTTCCTTCGGCAAATAAGACCGCCATTCAATCAACTGACAATCCGGTCATTAATTATAGTTTTGCCATTTTTATGGTCATGGTTGCCAGCATCCTGTCACTTGTATTTCGCGCCGATTTAGAACCCACCCCCTATTTTCTGTTCTGGATTGCGGTTTCATTAGGGGCATGGTATGGCGGATTTGGCCCTGGCAGCGTCGGCGCGGTGCTTTCTATTGTGCTTGTTGATTTTTACTTACTGGAAAGTACGCTCTCGATCATTATAGTTCGTACTGCAACGCTTCTGCTTTTGGTGTTTTTATTCAGCCAGCTACGAAATCAAAGAAATCGCTGGAGTGTGCAAAGCCAACTCTGGCAGGTGACGCTTTCGAGCATTGGTGACGGGATCATCACGACTGATGCTGAAGGCCGTGTAACCTTCATGAACCCGATTGCCCAAGCGTTAACAGGTTGGCAGCTTTCGGAAGCACTACGGCATGACATTACTGAAATCTTCCCGATCTTTAGTGAAGAAACGGGAGCAATCGTTGCAAATCCGGTCAAAGATGTGTTGGAGAAAGGCATTATCGTCGGGTTGGCAAACCATACCGTGTTACGGTCAAAAGATGGGAAGGAATACCCCATTGCAGACAGCGGCGCACCTATTAAGGATTATGCAAATAACATCATCGGTACGGTACTGGTTTTCCGCGATACATCCCAAACACACGGCATGGCGCTCGCCCTCGAACAAACAAATGCCCAATTACGCGCCGAGCAACAAAAAATCGTCATGATGTTCGAGAGCATCACCGATGGCTTTTTCTCGGTTGACTCTGAGTTTCGCTATAGCTATGCCAATCGAAAAGGGCAACAGATTCTCTCAGATCTCGCTGAAAAGCAGTGGGAAGAATTGCTCGGCAAAACGATGTGGGAGGTGTTTCCCGGTACGCAAGAAAGCGCCTTTGGGGAAGCCTACCGGCGCGTGATGACAGAGAAAACATCAGAAAGTATAGAGAGCTTTTTTTCGCCTTTAAATCGCTGGTTTACCGTGCGTGTTTATGCCGCTTCTGAAGGTATTTCAATCTACTTTGAAGATATTAGTGAGCGCAAACTAGCCGATCAAGAACGTGTTCGCCTGCTTGAAGAACGCCAGCTTGCTATTTCACAAAAGCAAGAAGCCTTCGCCCTGCTCAACGGCCTCTATTCCAGCGCACCAATTGGCTTGGCTTTTGTTGATCGTGAACTGCGCTTCCAGCAGGTGAACGAAGAACTGGCGCAAATTAACGGCCTGAGTGCGGAAGCGCATATCGGCAACACCCTGCATATCCTACCTGATATTGATATTGAGCTGGTAGAAGCTATGCTCCGCCAAGTCTTGGAGACTGGGGAATCCGTCCACTTCGAGACGAGCGGGGTTATACCGAAAAGTATTTGGTCGCTCACCCATTGGATCGCCAATTATTATCCGGTTTGGAAAGATGATGAGATCATTGGGATTGGCTTAATCGTCATCAATATCACGGATCGCAAGCGTGCAGAACAGCGGATTGCGCTCGTACATCAGATCAGCGCGGCGCTGTCCGTAGTAAGTACCTCAGAACAAATCGCCGATACGATTGTGCAGGCACTCGCAGTCCAATTTTCGGCAAATGCCACTTCGATAGGGCGTGTGAGTTCGGACGGGAAATTTCTTGAGGTTCTGGCAACACATGGTATTACAAGGGACAGATTCGAGGAATTCATGCTGTTTCCGCTTGACCTCGCAAGCCCGCTGACGGATACCATTCGCACACAACAGATGATGTGGATTGAAAACCAAGAACAGTACACCACCGCCTATCCATTGTTCGCTGATGTCATTCGTGAAAATGGTACGCACTCTGTCGCTTGTATCCCGTTCAGCATTAATGGACGGGTGGGGGGGGGATTGTCGCTCAGTTTTCAGGAAGCAAAGCATTTTACTAAGGAAGACCGCGAACTCTTAATGACGATTGCAGATCAATGTGGGCAGGCTTTGGAACGCGTCTATCTGTTTGATGCCGAGCAGCATTCAAGAGAAACTGCCGAACTAGAACGAGAACGGCTGCGGGTTACGCTGACGAGCATTGGGGATGCCGTCATCGCCACTAATAATCGGGGAAGCATTATTTTTCTCAATGCCGTTGCCCAAAACCTGACAGGATGGCCTATCGAAGAGGCAGTTGGGCAATCCCTGGTTGATGTATTTAATATTGTCAATGAAGAAACGCTTGAGCCTGTGGAAAGCCCGTTTGACAAAGTGATGCGCGAAGGCGGCATTATAGGTTTAGCCAACCATACTTTCTTAATCAACCGACAAGGGAAGAAAATCCCGATTGATGACAGCGGCGCACCCATACGCGGCGAAGATGGCGTGATTGATGGGGTCATTATTGTCTTTAGGGATATTACCGAGCGCAAGTTAACGGAACAGCGCACACTCATCCTACAAGAACTCGCCAAAGCACTTTCTGCCTCGCTAACAGTTCAGGAAATCGCTGAAGTCATTATTCAAAAGGGCTTGCAAGCGCTGGGGGGTGATGGCGGTGGGTTATTTAACTTGTCGAAAGATGGAGGGTCGCTTGAGTTGATCAAATCGATGGGGTTTCTGGCTGATTTTGAAGAGAATTTTCGTACCCTGACGATGTCTATGGACAATCCGATGCCAGACGCAGTACAAACGGGCGATCTGATCTGGTTACAAAACCCGGCAGAAGTATGGGAACGCTATCCTTCCATGCGCGACCCGGCGCAAGACCCAGAAACGGCGGACGGCGCGGTTATTTGTCTCCCCCTCATTATTGAAGAGCGCACTATCGGCGGCATTTATTTGGTCTTCATGAAAGCGAAGTTGCAGACCGACGAGGAAACCGATTTGATGCTTGCCATCAGTCAGCAGTGCGCCCAAGCCTTAGAACGGGCGCGGCTGTATGAAGCGGAAGCGGCTGCCCGTTTGGAGGCGGAGGAGGCCAATAAAATCAAAGTGAAGTTTATCGGGATGATTACGCATGAACTACGCACCCCGCTGACGACCATTAAAGGCTTCACCACCACCTTACAGGCTGAGGATGTAATCTTTAGTCCGAGCGAACAGCGTGAATTTATCGACATCATTAACTTAGAATCCGATAGACTCACTGAGTTAGTTGAGCAGTTGTTGAATGTCTCCAGTATGCAGGCCGGGACGCTGCAAATTACGCTGGAAACGCAAGAATTTGCAGGCGTGATCGATGAAGTAAAGGCGCAGTTGATTGTGATCGCGGCGGATTATGATCTGTCGATAGAGATTGATCCTGCTTTGCCCGCTGTTCCGCTGGATAAACACCGGATTGGGCAGGTTATCTTGAATCTTACGACCAATGCCGTCAAGTTTTCGCCGCAAGGCAGCCGCATTATTTGCAGGGCGGTGCGTCATGAGGACGGCATTCAGGTCAGTATAAGCGATGAAGGACGCGGCATCCCGCAGGAGCAAAAAGAGATCGCATTTGAGGCTTTCCGCCAATTAAGCGCCACAGGCGAGGGGATAAGATCGCGGCAGGGGGTTGGGCTGGGGCTGGCAATCTGCAAAGGCATTATTGATGCCCATCACGGGAAAATCTGGATTGAAGATAATACACCGACAGGGACGGTGGTTACGTTTACCCTGCCGAACCGCTAAAAATAACGAAAACCCACACTCGTCAACTGCGTGTTAGAGTTGCACATAAACACTTTCAATCGGATGCTATATAATCGCATCCGGTTATTTTTTTGTTCTATCTCTATTTCGACGGAACTGAGACTCCATGACGACTACTCAACCCTCAATGACACAAACCGCCGCAGAACGCATCCGACAGACCTTGTATGACCTCTCGCGTCCTTTATTCATCAAGCAGATGGGCTGGGCGCTCTTATTCTGGGCGTTTCTGATGATTAATTTGGTCATTAATATTCAGTTTTTACGTACCAATTATCCCAACCCACCACAACCGCCGGATTTAATCCTCGATATTATTCCAGAAACGAAAGCCTTTATCGGGCTGGCGGAGATATTGGCATCTGCGGAAACCATCGTCATTGTGTTTATCTTGTGGCAAAGGCGATTTAAGGATGCCCCTAAGCTGGTTTTTTTGGTAGGTATGATGTTTTGGATACGCGGGTATGTGATTTTACTCACCCCATTGGCGCAGATTCAGCCGCCGTCGCTTAATTATCCAGAGTCGCACTTTATCGCGCAGACTTTTTATCATGGGATGTTTTACTCCGGACATACCGCCAGCGCTTTTATTCAGGCGTTTTATATGAAAGGCAGTCGTTTACGTCCGGTGGTGTTTATCTTGGCGACGACACAGGCTTTTTCGCTGCTGGCGAGCCATTCGCATTATTCGATTGATGTAGTGGGTGGTTTATTTGTGGCGTATTTCATTACGCACTTTGATTTTATGCGTCTCGTGCCGAAGCCGCTGTTGGGGGTCAAGTGGATGCCTTGGTACAGCGTAGAAAATTCGTAAACTAACCTGAGTTTCGGATAACGTTTTCATTCTATCCCCACCCCTAAATCCCCTCCCCACTTCGTAGAGAGGGGACTTAAAGCACCATTGTGAAGCGCTTTTCTCCCCTTCGCCATGCAATGGAGAAGGGGTCGGGGGATGAGGACATCATAAGAGTTAATCAAAGTATGCTATCCAAAACTGAGGTTACTTAACAGAAGTTTTCGGTAAGGGCGACGCACGCATCGCCCCTACAAAATCAACTAGAAATCAGCGCAGCGGTGTGAACTGGCTGGCATCCAACGAATAATCAACCGCATTCGGTAAACTGCTCGACGGCTGCACATTGATGCTGTAATTCAGATAGGCACACTCAGAAACATCATCGTCATAGTCGGGATTAAACACCATCAGATAGACATTTTCATAGGCGGAGGCATTAAACGCGCCAGCGCGACCAAGCGGGATAACATCGCCTTTTGTCCCGTTGATGCCGATGGCGAACAATTGCAGATTGCCGCCTTCATCTCCGCTTAGGCTGGCGGTATACACGCCGTCGGACAGCGCTACTTCAAAATAATTCGCGCCCAATTCCTGAATACCCTGTCCGCTGACCGTCCAATCGCCTGCGTCTTCGATGACATTTTCCTGCCAGACCTGAAATTCGGAGAATTCGGAGGTCAGGCCATAATCACGCATCAGGTTCTTGGCATGATACCGCGCCAGCGCATCCGGGATGGTATCACCATACGCGGCGAGGGTTTGCGCCAATGGCTCCCAGCCGTCGGTATTGGCAATATTTTGCCACAGCAGGATCGGCGCTTCGGGGCCATACCAATCTTGCATGGCTTGGATGAACAGCCACGAGCCATATTTCAATAGGCCGCCAGCCGGGTCGGCTTCACCTTGCACGCCAAAGCAGATTTCGGGATAGTTAAAGACTTCGCTCACATAGCCTGTCGCGTCCTGTTCATCAGGAAAGGTGATCGTCTCCATCCAAGAGGCCGTCGCCTCGTAATACCAGAAATGCGGCTCATTGGCCTCGTAACCAAATTGGACGGCATGATGATGCTCATGGGCGGCTGTGGCACGCATCAGCGAAATTGCATTACCGCCTTCGCTGGTCTCGGCATAATCATCGTCCATCGTCATATAACTGGCGGAAGCACCGGTTTCGACCTCGCTGGTGGCGGGATTATCACCGATAGGGAATTCTGGCGAAGCGCTGCCGAGTTCGCCGCGATCCGGGTTATCCAACAGTTCGATCAAATAAATATCAAAGCGTGTATCCCCGCCTACAATGCCATCCGTCATCGGGGATGCCCAACCCAGTTGATCGATCTGAATCGTCCGAACCTCTTCCATCGTCTCCCCAACTTGACGCGCAAAATCTTCGGTGGTCGCGTCCGTTCCTTCGGTTGTGTAATGGATGCGGAAGTTTTCGGTGTCATAGATCAAAATCGGGCCGCTGAGTTGTTCGCGTCCGGCATCCAACAGCGCCAGCGCTTCATCATTGCTCACATACTGCACCGTCAGTTGATAGTTGCCTTGTGTGCCGCGATAATTGCCCATGACGATAGTATAGGTTCCAGTAGTCTGCGCCACATACACCAGCGTGGAATTAAGATCATCCGAACTGCGATCATCATTGAGCGCCACTTCGTCGCCATTTTCATCCAACAGCGTCACCAATGTATCCAGATTAACATCCGTCGCGTCGGCCTTAACGACCACGCCTTGCCCTGCTTCTAATGTGATTTCGTAGGTTTGCGGAGTCGCATCATCCACATATCCTGTATATACTTCGTCCGCTTCGGCGGTAGTGGGCGGCGCGGTGGTATTGGTGCTGGTGTTGCCAGAAGGCGCGGCTTCCCCTGGCGCTAAAATCGTAATTGTGAGCAGATAATCGCCGCCTGTCTTGCCATAATTGGACATGATGACCGTATACGTGCCGTCTGCCGGGGCGGTATATTCCACATAAGAATTTAAATCGCCCTGTTCTCGATCATCATTCTGCGCGACAACATCGCCATTTTCATCCTCAACCCCGACGACAGGATCAAGATCGCCGCTAGTCGCTTCGGCGGAGACAATCAAGGTCTGTCCAGCGACCAAATCCACTGGATATTGGTCATCCGGGACCTCATACGACATAAAGCCAGTATATTCGGTTGCATCGCCCACCGGGGCAGTTTGGGACTGCTGCGTCTGTGTTGAGGTCTGTCCGCCGCTGCCAGTAATGTCCACAGTCAGCGTATAATCGCCGCTGGTTTCCCGGATATTGGACATGGTAAGGGTGTACGTCCCGCTGACCTCGGCGGTAAAGGTGATTTCGGAGTTGAGCGTTCCGTCGCCCCGATCATCGTTTTCCATCAAACGATTACCCGCGTCGTCTTCCAGCCATAATACCGGGTCAAGATTGCCGCTGGTCGCAATCGAAACGGCGGTTAGTGTGTCTCCTTCTTGCAGATCAAAATCATACTCGTTATTCGGTACATCATCGCCCATATACCCTGTAAATTCCTGACTCTGTGCGATCACCCCCCCCACGCCGATCAACAGCATGGCGGCACAAAAGTTCACTATCAAAATATACTTTATGTGTTTGCCCACAATCTTTACTCCATCTGAAATCCAGACATAAACGTCTTTGAATCATAGCAAACTTTTGCGACTTGTGCTGTGCCTGTAACCAAATTTTATTTATGATCTGGCGATAGAAGGCTAGATACGTCACAATAAGGACACTATGCGCTCACCGAGAATAAAAGGGTAAAACCGATGCCAGAAGTAACCGTAAATGTAACCCGTCCCGATTTGGATATTCAAGAAGACATCCACCGCCTGATGACCGATTATCCGCCCTTGAGCCACGATAAGCATCGCGTCCATATCACTGTGGATAACGGCCTTGTGACGATTTCCGGCTATACCAAAGCGCCGCCGACTCGCAATTATCTGGTGCGGTCTGTCTCGCAAGTGGAAGGTGTAAAATCTGTTGACAGCGCAGACCTCTATGATGACGAAACAATTCGCCTTGATGTGGCACGGGTCGCGCCGATGGGCGTGTTCGTGAATGTGGAATATGGTGCGCTGATTTTGGCGGGTGGTGTACCAGAGGGAACCACTGTCGAAGAATTGGTGCGGCAGGTCGGGCGTGTGCCGGGCGTTCACCGCGTCGTCACGACCTTTAATTGAGTTGTCACGCTCGATTTTGACCAGATTTTAAGATACGCATCAAAAATTCGAGAGGCAAAATGCACTACCATAATTTTGGGCGTATGTGGGTAGTGAAGGAATTCGGCTTAAATCGTTTTGTTTCTGAACAACCTGCTTATAACTTGTTAGATCGCCGTTTAGAATGTGAGTTTATCCCAATGGCGCAGACCTACGGCATTGCGATTATGCCTTGTTCGCCTACTGCGGGTGGCTTTTTAACCGGGAAATATCGTCGCGGCGTATTAGAAGTTCAACTCACCGCAGAAGACCATACGCGGTTAAATGCCGTTGCGCCGCCGGGGGGATAAAACAGTCGCCTATTACGGCTATGATGGGTTCGCTTGGACGACGTGGGGCCGCATCAGTATCGCTGGTGATGGCTCATTTTCCATGACCAGCCGAAATAGGGTGGCCTATGCCTCAACCGCGTAAGCCGCTTCCCGCCGCATGAGGGGATTCAGGACATGATGGCGGCGGCGGATGTCCCACACGCGGGTCGCCGCTTCCAGCGCGATTCGCCAGTGCATTTTGGACTCTCCTCGCTTGCGATCAGGAAAGTGAATCGGGATTTCCACCACTTTATAACCCAGTCGCACCGCCACATACGCCATCTCGACCTGAAAAACATACCCGTTGGATTGAATGCGGTCTAAATCCATGCCGATGAGCGTCTCGTGCCGCCACAGCCGATAGCCGCCCGTCGCATCATAAACCGGAATATGCAAAATCGTCGGCACATACAGCCGATCCGCGAACCAGCTTAACAACTTGCGATGAAATCCCCAACTCTCGTCGGTGCTGCCGCCCTTAATAAAGCGCGAGGCCAAGACCATATCCGCGCCGCGTTCCAGTGTGGCGATCATATCCGGGATATATTTGGGCTGATGAGAAAAATCCGCATCCATTTGTAGGACGTAATCTGCGCCGAGCTGGATGGCGTGTTTTAATCCCGCGATATACGCTGGCCCCAAACCTTGTTTTTCTTTGCGATGCAGCACATGAATCTGCCCCGGATGCTGCCCCGCCAGATCATCCGCCATCTGTCCGGTGCCATCGGGCGAGTTATCGTCCACCACCAGAATTTGCAGATCGCGCACGGACAGCGCCAAGAGCGCGTCAATCATCAGCGGCAAATTTTCAGCTTCATTATAGGTTGGCAAGACGATGATGGTTCTCGGCATGGTCATTTTTCCTAGCTGCGCCACAGTTTACATAGATGATATATCTTTAAATATAAGGCTAATTAGTCTAATAGAACGTTTAGAGTGCTGCAAGGCCG
>DAOTTO010000400.1:0-9986 GCA_034437895.1 Anaerolineae bacterium
GGGGACTTAAAGAACCATTGTGAACCGTTTTTCTCCCCTTCGCCATTGCATGGCGAAGGGGTCGGGGGATGAGGACATCATAAAAGTTAATCAAAGTGCGCTATCCAAAACTGAGGTTATCTCTACTTATTGCTTCATCAGGTGACATACTCCCCATGCCTGAAGGCAGGGGCTTCTGCCGTGAACGCCGGATGCCGTGCTTTTCGCAGGGACTTCCACCGACTGAGACAGTATGAGATGATGCCCCATCTCAAAACACAGACGTTGTTGGTTGAATATTTTACGTGGCAACCTATTTGCCACAACCGCCTATATTCCGTTGTTAAAGTGCCTCGATTGGCTCAATTACCGAGCTTTACGCCTCGTGCAATGCGTCAATTGAATGAATGGAAGTATAGCGCCAATGGTTTCAATCCTCAAGATTTTCTACGCCTTATATCCCCCTATCTAAAGCTAGGGGCTTTACGGCGTTTTTCGGTAAAGTTGACCGAAATTCAACAGTTAAAGACGATTGCTAAAGAGATTGACTCACAGTCCGTCGTGATTGTCGTACCGCGTCGACGGAATTTGATAAACTTAAGCTAAACACCGAACCTAATGCAGCTTCTAAAACAGAGGCTGTTTAAATTGAACAAATAAAAACAGGTTATGTTGAGGTTTAATTCATTTTGAAAATTTAAGGACTCAAGTCATAATGAGCGGCATTTACCAAAATGAGATGGACTATGTCGCTAATAAACGGAAACGACCCAAACAATCCCCTGAGCGCTGATATTCGTCTGCTCGGCAATTTACTCGGCGGCATCATCAAAGAACAGCAGGGGGAAGTTGTCTTCTCGCTGGTGGAGGAAGTTCGCGCCAGTGCCAAAGCCCGTCGCAGCGGAAACCCGGCTGAATATCTCACCGCCCTCATCAGCGGCACCAATCTTGAACAAAAACGCTCGCTGATTAAAGCCTTTAGCAATTATTTTCAGTTGATCAATATCGCGGAAGATCAACAGCGCATCCGTGCCTTACGTGACCGGGAACGCAAAGATGGTCAGTTGGGCGAATCCATCAATGCCGCGGTCCATGAACTGGCGGAAGCGGGGTTGAGTGCGGCGGGAATGCGGGCGCTGCTCGGCAAAATCCGCGTCCGACTGGTGCTGACGGCGCATCCCTCGGAGGCGAAACGCAAAGAGGTTTTGATTAAACTGCGTGACATCGCCGAAATGATGGCGCTGTTGGAAAACAAAGACCTGCTCAAGCGCGAGCGACAAAATTATGAGGCGGCGATCACCCGCCGGATTGAGCAGCTTTGGCAGATTCAGCCCACCCGCGCCACCCGCGCCACTGTTAAAGATGAGGTCGATTTTGGCTTATACTTCCTCACATCGGTGATTATGGAAGTGGTCGTAGCGTTGTATGAAGATTTGCAGACCGATTTAGAAGCTGCTTATCCTGGCGAAGATTGGTCGGACTTGCCGCCGATTCTGCGCTTTGCCTCGTGGATTGGCGGTGATCGGGACGGGAATCCGAATGTGTCGCCGGAGGCAACGCTAGAAACCATGCAAACGCTGCGTGAGGCGGTTAAACAGGTTTATATCAATGATGTCGTTTATCTTCGTGATCGTCTGACCCAATCCACCGAAGAAGTGAAAGTTTCTGATGAACTGTTGGCGGCATTTTTCATTGATACGGAATTACGGGAACGCTACCCCAATGAGGTTTATCGCCAAATTATGGAAGCTATCCGTTTACGGCTAGAATCCAATCATTACGATACCAGCGACGATCTCTTGCGTGATCTGGCAGAAATTTCGGGGAGTTTATTCGCGAATGGCAGCCATCACTCCGCAGGTGGGTCATTCACTTGGCTGATGCGGAAGGTGCAGTTATTTGGGCTGCATCTGGTGCCGATGGATATTCGTGAAGATTCCCGTTTGCATACCGCCGCGCTAAAAGAAGTTTTTGAGCGCTATAGCATTGCGAAAGACTATTCAACGCTTTCCGAAGCGGAAAAGCAAGACATCCTCACTCGCGAAATCGCCAGCAGTCGTCCACTTTTCCCGCGTGAACCAGAACACTATTTTACTCCGGCGACCTGCCGCATCATCGAAACGTGGCGGATGATCGCCAAAGCGCACCGGCTCTATGGGACAGTCGTAATTGACACCTTTATCACGAGCATGAGTCAGCAGCCAAGCGATGTGTTGGCGATGCTGTTGTTTGCGCGTGAAGTCGGCGTGGATAAGCAGCTTGATCTCGCGCCGCTGTTTGAAACAGTGGATGATCTGGTGGCCGCGCCGGGCGTGATGACGGCGCTTTTCGCCAATGAAGAATACATGCGCCATCTGCAAGATCGCAAAACGCCGGAAGGCTTGCTCCGGCAGCAGATCATGATTGGCTATTCCGATAGCAACAAAGACGGCGGTTACATCGCCTCAAATTGGAGCTTGTATCAAGCGCAGCAGACGCTTTCTGAATTGTGTTCTTCTAACGGCGTTTTGCTGGAATTATTTCATGGGCGCGGAGGCAGCATCGGGCGCGGCGGTGGCCCGACCAACCGTGCCATTCTTTCGCAGCCACCCGGTTCGCTGCAAGGTGAGATCAAAATCACCGAACAAGGTGAAGTCATCGCGTATCGCTACAGCAACGGCGCGATTGCCCGCCGCCATTTGAATCAACTGATGCACGCTGTCTTCTTAGCGATGGGTGCGCCGCAGAAAAGTGATTTTCCACAATCATGGTACGCCGCGATGGATGAACTTTCGGAACGCGGACGCAAAGCCTATCGTAAGTTGGTCTATGAAACACCTGGTTTTCTCGATTATTGGCAGCAGGCCACCCCGATTAATGAACTTGCCAATATGCCCATCGGCAGCCGTCCTGCCAAACGTAAAGCAGGCGGGTTCGATTCCATCCGGGCAATCCCTTGGGTGTTTAGCTGGATGCAAAGCCGCGCCATCATCCCTAGTTGGTATGGTGTGGGTTATGCGCTGGAGACGCTGTGCGTAGAGCAAGAGGACGGCCTGACCACGCTCAAAACGATGTACAGCGAGTGGTCTTTCTTCCAAGCCTTGATCGAAAATGTCCAGCTTGACTTGGCAAAGGCTGATATGGAAATCGCCGAACTTTACGCGGAATTGGTGCAGGATGAGGTATTACGCGAATCAATCTTCGGGCAAATTCAGGCTGAACATAAACGCGCTTGTTATTACATCTGTGCCATTACGGGGCAGGAAGAACTGCTTGACCGGATGCCCGTGATTAAGCGCTCCATCGAGCGGCGCAATCCTTATGTCGATCCCTTAAACTTCATTCAGGTTGATTTGCTGCGGCAACTACGCGACCTAGACCCTGACTCGGCTGAATATAAAGCCACCATGCGCGAAGTGCTGGCAACGGTCAGCGGTATTGCGGCGGGAATGAAGACGACGGGGTGAGGGGGAGTTGAAAGTATTTTTGGGAATGTCTATTTTGGTGGGGTAGGGAACGACCTATGTGTCGTTCCTCTCGATACGTACACACGGCATATATCCCGTTATTTCCCTACAGAGACACTAAAAACTAAGTTGTGGGTTTTAACGTATCACAAGGGTAATGTTATTTAGATCAACCCACAGACGATAACCTCAAGCCGGAGAAAAATTTGGAAGCGTTAAAAACAGACAGTCCGATGGTCAACGAACAATTACGCGGTCTCACCGAGCAAGAAGCCATCAAACGTCGGGAGCAGGGACAGGGCAATAACGTCCGCATCCAGACCGGACGGACGTATGCTCAGATTGTCTTCCAGAATTTTTTCACGTTCATCAACTGCATCTTATTCGGCATCGGCTTTGTGATGGTTTTGCTCGGCTTATATGGCGATGCGTTTGTCAGTGTCGGCGTTGTCATGCTGAATGTGATCGTCAGCCTTGTGCAAGAAACCCGCGCCAAACGCCAACTGGATCAAATCGCGCTGCTGACGCGCCCCAAAGCCACTGTTATTCGGGATGGGCAGGAAAAAATCGTTGATCCGTCTGAAATCGTCATTGGCGACATGATTTGTGCCGATGCTGGCGATCAAATCGTCGTTGATGGGGCGGTTGTGGGCGACGGCAAAATGGATGTCGATGAGTCCCTATTGACGGGGGAGTCTGATTTAGTTTCTAAAAAAGCGGGCGATGAAGTGTTTTCGGGCAGTTTTTGTGTATCAGGCCGCGCCACGTATGAAGCGCAAAAAGTCGGCGTTGAGAGTTTTGCCAATAAATTAACAATAACTGCCCGTCAGTTCCGCATCGTGCGGACACCGCTGCAAAAAGATATTAATCTGGTTGTGCGCCTGCTGCTGGCGTTGGCGACAGTCATCGGGGTTTTGTTTATCGCCTCGTTTGCGATTGATGGCGCGAGTGCCAAGCGTATCGTACAGACGGCGGCGGTGATTGCTGGTTTAGTGCCTGCGGGGTTGATTTTGATGACGGCGACCTCGTATGCCATAGGCGCGGTACGTATGTCCGGCAAGGGGGCGCTCGTCCAACGGGCGAATGCGGTTGAGTCGATGAGTAACGTAAATGTACTGTGTCTCGATAAAACTGGCACACTGACCGCGAATCGCATCAATCTGGCGCAGGTAGTTCCGCTTGGCATCAGCGAGACAGAGTTAAAAAACGCTCTTGGCGATTATGCCCGCAGCACCCGCGCCGGCAACCGCACCAGCGAGGCATTAAAAACGGGTCTTGAAGGGCAATCGCGCAAAATTCTGGACGAAATCCCCTTTTCGTCAGCGCGTAAATGGAGCGCTTTGACGTTTGATGAGGAAGCACGACGCGGGGTCTACGTCCTCGGTGCGCCGGAGATGTTGCGTCCTTATCTGACGGATGATACCGATATTGCACAGGCACAAATCGATCAATGGTTAGATCACGGGATGCGTGTGCTGCTGGTGGCGCACAGCCAAGACCTCCACATGCTGCACGATTCATTAGGGCAGCCTCGTTTGCCAGGCGATTTACAAGCGATTGGACTCGTCAGTTTTAGCGATGAGCTGCGTCCAGAAGCTAAAGAAACCTTGGATGGATTTCTTAAAGCAGGGATTCGGCTGAAGATTATCTCCGGCGATAATCCTTACACCGTTGCGGCATTGGCGAAACAAGCAGGTCTGGCCGACGACATTCGTGCCATTTCTGGGACAGAATTAGAAGCCATGAGTGCATCTGAAGTCGGGCAGATCGCCGAGGATATGACTATCTTTGGGCGCATTACCCCTCAACAAAAAGAAATGCTCGTCCAAAGTCTGCAAGATCAGCATCATTATGTGGCGATGATTGGTGACGGCGTAAACGATGTGCTTTCGTTAAAAAAAGCACATATTGGCATTGCCATGCAAAGTGGGAGTGCAGCCACACGCGGAGTCGCCGATATTGTCCTGCTTGGCGATTCATTCGCCGCGCTGCCCAAAGCCTTTATGGAGGGTCAACGGATTTTAAATGGAATGGGCGATATTATTCGGCTCTTCTTAACCCGTGCTTTCTACGCCGCGCTCATCATTATTGGAACCGCCATTATGATGAATACCCAGCTATTTCCCTTTATCCCCAAACATGCCTCGCTGCTGACGCTGCTTACTGTTGGCTTCCCAACTTTCGGCTTGGCGGCTTGGGCGCATGTAGGTGTACCGGAGCACCATCTTGTGCGCTCGACGATGCGGTTTGCGATCCCAGCGGCACTTCTTACGGCAGCTTTTGGGATGGGCATTTATTTTTACTATATCCTGACGATTTACGAGCCTAATCCCGGATTATATACGCTCGGTTTTGCCCGTACCGCGCTGACGACGTTTTTGGTGTCCTGCGGCCTAGTTTTGATCGTCTTTGCAGAACCGCCAACACCGCTTTGGGTGGCAGGGGATGAACTCAGCGGCGATTGGCGACCAACTGGGTTAGCCTTATTGATGTTTGCGACATTCATCCTCATTAATGCGGTTAAGCCTCTAAGAGTTTTCTTTGAATTGGAGGTACTGCGTGTGACGGATTATATTTTTATTGCTACGATTGTGTTGGTGTGGACGGTTGCCTTGCGGTCGATATGGCGCTCACGCCTGTTAGAGCGTTTTATCGGCTTGCCAGAAGGTTGATTGATGAGGCTTGCGATGCTTTCGGCGGCTACTATGTAAACAACATACTATGAAGAACATAAAAAAATTGACGTTAGGGCAATCTTTAGGCAGTTCCCCATTTTCAAATCTTAGCAAGAAATGATATATTTAGTTGACTGTTTGATTTCTCAAAGATTGTTCCGTTTTCTGATAAGTTAAATAAGCGCTTGAACATAAAACCAAGCGATATAACGCTATATAAGGGTCGTTGATGAACGAAGAAAACATGGTGCCAGATCAAGAATCAGCCGAAAGCACCAAAGATGTGGTCGGCGGTACGACGACGAACGATGTTCAGCGTGATGCACGAGAAGCGGTGGAACTTTATCAACGTAACAAGATGAATGATAACAACATGAATCAGCGCAAAAGCCCCGTTATTGAAGGGGAACTCACGCTGCGAATTGAAGCGCAAGGCTCTGCAACACCACTTCTGGTTAACGTGTTGGCGGAAACCGTCATCGGGCGGCGCGATCCTACGACCAGCAGCGTTCCTGAAGTGGACTTAACCCCTTATGGTGGCTATCAAATGGGGATCAGCCGTCGGCATGCCGCCATTCGTTTGCTCAATAAACGGCTTGATGTGGTTGATTTGGGCAGCCGTAACGGGACATACTTGAATGGGGAGCGCCTAAAGCCGCATCAGCCTATCGCCTTGCTTGATGGCGATGAACTGCGTTTGGGCAAAATTATGCTGCAGATTTATTTTCAATAGATCAGCGTTGTGTGGCAGTGGCATAAACAGCGACTTGCCTGAAGCGCAGCCTGAAGCGTAGCCTTAATAGCCGAGAATTTCAGCAACTTCAGCAGCAGCTTTTTTGGTGGCGGAAAGCACTTGGGCGATACGGGCATTTTTGGCGACTAACACCGCTAAGGATGCCCGCCCAGCCGGATAAACGACCATCACGCCTTCTTCCCCTTCCATGAGCAAGCGTTCAAGTTCACCTTGCGCCAAACGTCCTAAAGTACGCTCGGCTAACCCAATCAATGTCGCGGACATCGCCGCTACCTGCGGGCTGCTGGTGGGATTTTCATGGGGATTTTCTTCGTCGCCCGGCGGAAAAGCGGCAACCAGCAGGCCGTCGACGTTAACGATGACGGTTGCTTTGACTCCCTCAACGTTGTCATGCAGCATTCTGAGTTTTTCCTCAAGCGCTTCACTGCGATATTGCTGGGTCATAAAACCTCTTCCAAGTAGTCGAGCCGGTAGATGCGACACACTATTATGAGTATAGCGAAATCTCGCTTGAGCCTCAACCGAGAAAGTCGGTTCGGCTTGTGCGTACTCGTTACGTACTATAACACAATTTGAAATTTGATGGGGATAAAGATTTTACCTGAGCCTTACAAACGCACAGCGAAATCACGTACTTTCGCTCGCGCCCCACCGATCAGCGGCGTACCATGCCCTAAACCCAAAATTTCGATATCCATCGCCGCCACTTTTTTGATCGACCTTTTAGCCTCTTCCCAATCGGGCGAAACCGCAGCAAGCGGCATCCGTAAGCCCCAAGGGAAATGGAACAAGACATCGCCGCCAAAGAGCAGCTTACGCGCAGGCCAATAAAAACCGACTTGCCCGTAACTATGACCTGGCAGTTCCACCACACGCAAACCGGGCAGCACGTTGTCCAGCAAGTCGCCTTCTTTGAGTTCAACATCGACCTGCGCCGGGTCTTTAACGCTGGTGGTGCTTGACATGCCAAAGCTGGTCAACCATGCTAACCCGCGCAAATTTTCCCGTCGGGCATAGATATACTCTTTCTCACCCCGAATTATGGGCGCATCGCGGTGGTGAGCATAAGTCTGTGCGGAAATACGCTTTTGCAAATCAGCCAGCCCGCCAACATGATCCATGTGGGCATGGGTGATGAGAATATGCTTGATTTGATCTAATTTGCGCCCCTGTTTTTCCAGCGCTTTCTCGATGCCATCAATCGTCGCCGTGCCGATTCCGGTGTCGATTAACACCAAATCTTCCCCACGTTCCGCCAGATAGACATTGAGAAAGCTACCGAAAAACCCAATTTGATAAGCGCTGTCGGTTAACTGCTTCATAGGCCACTTCCACCAAATCATGCCACGACAATAGAATAGGAGAGAGTATAGTCGAAAATATGTATCAACGCTCTGTGCTAAAATTAAATTATTCATCCTAAAAATAGAACGACAGGTTTTTAATGATGCGACGCATGTTCATCTTTTTGTTATTAATTGTTTCCGGCTGCACCCTCGCCAGCAGCCCACAGGACAGCGATGGTGAAACGGCGATTGAAAATACACAACTGCCAACAGCGACGGTTTCTGTTGCGCTCCAGCCGACTCGTACCGTCATGCCGACAGCCTTACCACTGCCACCCACCCGCGCCACAAGCAGCGGTGGTGTTGTGCCACCAGCGCCGTCTACGGGCGGGGGTTCGTCCGCACCCCTCACGATTAACATCGCGCCTGTATCGGGAGCGCAAGCCTTCGCACTCAGTGAAAACGGCGGCATCGCCAGCAGCGGTGTGAGCTTGTTTAATAATGTCACGACATTTTATTACGATCAAAACCCGATTAATCCAAGTCGCTACGCCGTCATCGACACCACCGGTTTGCTTTATCTCACCGATACAGGCGGCGCGAATGCCTCTCGCATTGACCAAGGGCCTTATACGGGGTTCCCGGCAGCCTCGCGTGAATCCAACAATGCGGCGGCGGATGTCGTGGATTGGTCGCCAGATGGACAGTTTGTGGCTTTCATCGTCAATGGGAATCAGCAGCCCAGCGATGGGGTGTGGTATTTTCAACCGGGGCAGTTCGCGCCGCTGCAATTAATCGTCGATTGTCCGGCTGAAAATTTTCCCGGTTGCATCATCACTTCATCACCTGATGCGATCCGCCGTTGGGAAAGCAAAGCGATTGAGTGGTCGCCGGACAGCCAAACGTTATTGGTCAATGCTGATCTGCCTGAACTAAGCCGGCACGGTTTGATGGTCATCGGTGTGACGCGCAATGAGCGTGTGCGCGATAATCGTCCAGCGATGATTCTATATGATTATGGCAGTTGGGCGAGTGATGGGCGCATCCTCGTCAGCGGACGCAATCCGCAAGGGCTGGTGGAAGTCGCTTTCTTGAATCGAGATGGAAGCATGAATCAACAGGTGTTTATCGGCGGGACGTTGTGGCTCGGATGGGCAGTACAGCAAGCCGACGGCACAATTTTGGCATTAGGCAAGCCCGGTAATCCTGATGGCCTCGTTGCGATTTATGATATGGACGGCACGGCGCTCACGCCTTCGATTGGTACAGGCTTTCCGCAGCGCGTGGTATGGAGCGCGGCGCGTGATGCGGTATTGGTGGAGGTCAATGGGCGGCGCTATATCGCCAGTGTCGATGGGCAGGTCGTCGATATTACCGACGCATCCGCCGGATTAGCCGTTAATTGGGTGCGTTAATTTTTATGCGCCGGATAAAAATTAAAACTAACCACAAAGCCGCAAAGATCACAAAGGAAAGAGAAATTCTTGAATTTTCTTTGTGTCCTTAGTAAATCCGCGAAAGTAATGCAAAAATTAGAACCACCAAGACACAGAGGACACCAAGAGAATTTCTTAAAAATCTTCTTGGCGCTCTTGGTGACTTGGTGGTTAAAAAATTGAATGTCTTTCATGGCCTTACCGAAAAACGCCGTAAAGCCCCTCGCTTTAGATAGGGGGATATAAGGCGTAGAAAATCTTGAGGATTGAAACCATTGGCGCATTGCACGAGGCGTAAAGCTCGGTAATTGAGCCAATCGAGGCACTTTAACAACGGAATATAGGCGGTTGTGGCAAATAGGTTGCCACGTAAAATATTCAACCAACAAGGTCTGTGTTTTGAGATGGGG
>DAOTTO010000401.1:0-2339 GCA_034437895.1 Anaerolineae bacterium
ACCCCCTCCCCACTTCGTAGAGAGGGGACTTAAAGAACCATTGTGAACCATTTTTCTCCCCTTCGCCATGCAATGGAGAAGGGGTCGGGGGATGAGGACATCATAAAAGTTAATCAAAGTGCGCTATCCAAAACTGAGGTTACTTAGGCTGAGCAGCGAGCAATGAGTGGAAAACACAGGGAGTGTCGTAAAAATGGGTATCGTAGGGACGCACCGATGTGTGCGTCCGTGTAAAAAGGCAATACGCAGATTACCCCCTACACAATAACCTTTTGTTGAAAACACAGGAATAATGAGTCAATCAAAAGTAAACTTGTGAAATAAATTGGAAAAGATTTAACCACACAGACACAGACAACACAGAGATTTAAGTTCAAATTCTTGGTGGCTTGGTGGTTCAAAAAATTCCAATTATTTATCGAGGGTTACTTTAAAATAGAGAGGTTTTTAATAGAATGAATGCAGACGGCGCGAAGGTGTGGTTTATACCGGATGGTTATCTCGCTAAGCCAGCCGACGACGATCCCATTTACAAGAATCACGAGTCGGTGTGTGTCATCAATGCGACGAGCGACGATGCCCACTTGCAGCTTGATTTTTACTTCGCGGATCGTGATCCGGTGGAAAACGTTCCGGTCATGATTCCTGCCAAGCGCTGCATCCATGTGCGGATGGACAAGCCCGCTCACATCGGCGGCTACACGATTCCGTTTGATGTGCCGTATGGCTTGCGGATTCGCTCCGACGTACCGATCATCGTGCAGTATTCGCGCATGTATGCCACGACGCACAACATCAGCCTGATGACGACGATGGCGCATCCGGTGGAATGAGGGTTTAGATAAAAAATTTAAGATGAGCGGAATAGGGCATGGCGCGCCATGCCCCTACAAGATTATCCGGTGATGTTAGCTCTGCGGACGCAGCACGATCACCTGCGGTTGTTCGGGGAGCGATTGTGCCGAAACGCGCAGCATATCTTCTTCCTGCACCTTGCTCACGCCCATTTCTTTCAGGAATTTATCCACCGAATCAAGCTCAAAATTCAATCCCGGCAGTGCATAGTGCATCGGCACAATATAATTCGGCTCGATCAGCGCGATGACTTCCGCCGCCTCGCTCGCTTTTAATCCGCCGCCGCCGCCCACTGGCACCAGCACGACATTAACCTCGCCCAACGCTTCAATTGCCGATTGGCTGGGGACGTGCGCCAGATCGCCCAGATGCAGCACCGTCAGCGCATCAAACTGCACGATATAGGCCACATTGTATTTGACGTTGTTATGTTCATCGACATCGTGCATGGCGACACCCGTAATAAATACGCCGCCGATTTCATATTCGCCGGGACCGGTCAAGGCATGATTCATCCCTTTGACGGCATCGACAAAATCATGACCGGGGCTGCGATGACTGATCGTCGCCACTTCGCCCTTGAGTTTGGGCAGCGGCAGGCCGATCACATCCGAGAACGGGTCGGTAATAACCGAAATTTGCCCGCGCTCGGTGATGCGAAAACAACTGTGTCCGTACCAGATAATGTCCAAGTGGTTAGTCCTCAGTTCTTAGTTTTTAGTAGAACGCGCTAAGGCTGAGTAAAAGTCTTTGGCTTTTAACGCATCACTCATTGCTCAGAACGCATCCCTTAATGATAGCACATTTGGGCGGATTTCTCATCCCCCGAATTCGCGGTTTTGATTGTACATTAGGGAATATTAGCAAACAAAGGATGCGCGATGCTGATGTCATTTTTTAATAGAGAACCACTCATTTACAAAAGATTACGCTTGTTCTCGCGGCTTAGTCTCCTCTTGCTATGCTTATGTGTCTTCAGTATCAAAACCATCGCTGCAAACAATCAACCTCGTTTTGCAGTGGTGGCATGGAGTCCTGATGGGAATTACATCGCGGAAGGGCGTGGACTTGGTATTCTCATTCTTCGAGATGCGCTATCCGGCGAAATTTTAAGAAACTTTCACGGCGCACATGGCACGGTCAATTCGATTGATTGGAGTCCAGACAGCAGCAAAATTCTAGCAGGTGATGATAGCGCAGAAGTGAAAGTGTGGAATATCAATGGACAGATTTTGGCAAGGATGGCGAGCCGTACATCTACCGTTTTTGACGCTCAGTGGAGTCCAGATGGAACACGTATTGCAATGATTTCGGCGAGTGATGACCTCAACGTTTGGGATACATCGACGTACCGAATGCTCTATCAATCCAGGACTTTCGCTTACCTCACCCCCCGGCCCCCTCTCCAATACTTGGAGAGGGGGAGAAAAACGCATCTTGAAGTCCCCTCTCCATGCAATGGGGAGGGGATTTAGGGGTGGGGT
>DAOTTO010000402.1:0-4101 GCA_034437895.1 Anaerolineae bacterium
GTGGCGTTCACCGTACAGTCAATCGTATATGTCGCTGGCGAAGCGATATTCGTCCCGTTGTGCGTGACCGTCACCGTCGTGCTGAACGGTGTACCGCCGCTGGCAGCCGTCGCATTACAGTCCACAGTGATATTTTGCGGTGCGCCAGCCACAGTAATCGTAAATGCGGCAGGCGATGTGAGCGTGAAGTCGGTTGTATTGCCCAACACCACACTCGCAATATTGAGGTCGAGTGCGCCAATATTGGACACCGCAATCGTCGCTGTGAGAGGTGAACCGATGCTCGTCACTAACGGAATGGTCGCGTCGGGTACAGGATTAGAATCATAACCGGGTGCGGGGGCAGCATTGACCGTACAGTTAATGGCATAAGTCGCAGGACTACCCGGCGCATTGTGATTAACCGTCACTGTCGTGCTAGGTGTGCCTACCGCCGTTGCATTACAATCCACCGTAATGTCTTCCGATATGCCGGAGGCATCTGCGACAGTAAAGTTGTTGGGCGACGTAAGTGTAAAGTCCGTCGTATTGCTCAAGACGACACTGGTGATGTCTAGGTTTTGATTCCCCGTCTCAGATACGGCGATTGTGGCTGTGGCAGGCGTACCTACCGACGTCACCAACGGAATTACACTACCAGAAGCCGGTACAGAACTATAGCCTGCCTGCGTCACCACACAGTTCACAGTATAGGTGACGGGCGAAGCCACATTCACGCCGTTGTGCGGAACGCTCACAGTCGTCGTATAGGGCGTTACAAACGTGGGCGTGGTCGCATCGCAGCCAATGGTAATCGGTACATCCGCGCCGAGATTAGCAATCGTAAAGCTGGCTGGCGTAGTCAATGTCAGTTCGGAGTCACCAGAGAGCGTAATCGGCCCCACATTTAAGGGACTGTCGCCTGTTTCGCTGACCGTAATCGTCGTGCTAGTATCTGCCCCAACCGTCGTAAGCAAGTTAATGACGGTGCCAGGTGGAGGATTTGAACCATACCCCGGCGCTAAAACCGTGCATTCCACCGTATAGGTCGCAGGACTGCCGGGGGCATTATGGGTGACGGTCACGGTGGTGGTAAAGGGCGTTCCCGCGCTGGCAGCCGTCGCATTACATTCGATGATAATATTTTGTGCGCCACCGAGGTCTAAAATCGTAAAACTGGTGGGCGAGAGCAATGTAAAATCGGTGGTATTGCTTAAAACGACGTTGGTCACATTGAGATCAGCATCACCTGCCTCTGAAACGGCGATGTTAGCATTGGCTGGATTACCAACCGTTGTCGTGACCGGAATTGTATCGCCTATCGGCGGAGTAGAAGCATACCCCGGTTGCAGCGGAACGTTGACCTCGCAGCTAATCGTATAGAAAAAGCCAGCTTGAGGGGTCGTCGGTTCTAGTGGATCGTTGGTATTCACCAAAACAGTCGTGACAAACGGTGTTCCGCCGCTGGTAGTAGTGGCATTACACGTCACAATAATTTGAATCGGAGTCGGCCCTGATGGCAGTGTAATTGGAAGCGAAGCAGGTGCAGGCGCGGTTCGGGTAAAATCGGTCAAATTACTAATCGTGATCGCATCGACACTCAAATCTGAGCGTCCGCCGCGATTATCAACCGCAATAACCACATCCAAAGGCGTACCCACAAATGTACTGACAGCAATCGTCGCGCCAGGAATGGGGTCTGATGTATATTCGGGCGCAAGGGTCAAGGGAACACAAAGAGAAAACTCCGATGTTTCATTGGTGGTTAAATTAGTGGCAGTACTGGTAATGAATAGATTCGGCAGCACGGCAGGCAGCGCGAACAAGAATGTGGCGTTACCTCCTGGATCCGTCGTGACATTTTGTCCAGTGATGAAGTCTGTACCCTCCCCAAAAGTCGAGGGATCACAGGCATCGCTGCTGAAAAACTCAAGGCGGAAAGTGGTACTCACAATGCTGTCGAGCGTCCCGCTGATGACTGCGTTGTTGTTTGTGCCTTCTGCGCCGGTGATGACCGGGAAATTCTGGAGATTATTCGCACCCAAATCGCCATCGCCTGCATCGTTGGCGGTCACATCGTTATCCGCTAGGTCAATGCCAAGCCCGCCGTTCTGATTAATCGAATTAGCGAGAATCCGGTTGTCAGTAGAGGCATTTACAACAACTACGCCATCACGCGCATTATTCGCAATCGTATTGCCTTCATCCATCGTCGCCCCGCCGATGAGATTGCCAGAGGCATTGTTAATCCGCACCCCATAGGTGCCATTGCCCACGACATCGCCAAAATTGGTCGTACCGACAAAATTGTCTTGGACAATATTTCCGGTTGAACCCGCGTTGACGAGCGTGATGCCGCTGCCCGTATTGCCAGCAACGGTATTGCCGCTGTCTACGGTACCAATGACGTTATTGGGCGAGCCATCGACCACGATACCAACATTATTCGCCATAGCGACAAATCCGCTAGAATCGATGCCGATCAAATTGCTTTGAATATCGTTACCACTTGCGCCATTGATGAGGTTAACGCCAAAGCCGATATTGCCGGAAATGATATTTCCAGATTCGGGAGTCGTACCGCCGATTAAGCCGTCCACCACCGCATCAAACAAAATACCGTTAAGCGTGTTGGCAATCGGCACCGTGCCAACAGCATCCGCGCCAATCGTATTCCCTTGAATGGTAGTATTAATCGAAGCAACACCCGTGACGAGGATGCCATTGCCCTGATTTCCAGCGATGATATTCCGCGCGAAGCTGTTTGAGCCGCCGATAATCGATCCGACGGAGGCGTTGATGTTGATGCCGTTCTGTGAATTGGAAAGCTGCGCCGTACCGCTTTGGTCAATGCCGATAAAATTGCCTTCGACAGCATTGGTATTCGCCCCGGCTAGGATGCTGATGCCATCGCCATTGTTTCCAGAGATCACATTGCCAGAATCCGGCGCGACCCCGCCCACAAAATTCCCTGAAGCACCCGTAATCTGTACCCCGCCATTATTCGGAAGTGCCGCGTCTCCGTTGACGCTTGTGCCGATATAATTATTTTCTAGGCGATTATTGGTTGCGGATGCGCCTTGAATGTTGACCCCAAATCCGCCGTTGCCAGCGATGACATTACGTCCGTTGGTGGTCGGGCGACCAATCACATTATTTGCGCCGCCGTTAACGTTGACCCCATGCCCAGTGTTGGCAAATGTCGATACACCATCTGGCGCAAGACCAATCATATTACATTCGATGATGGCATTATCGCCGCTGATGGCAATGCCGTCGCCGCCGAAACCGTTGATAATCAACCCGCGTATCTCAACATTATCAGCCGTGATATTTAATGCCGTCGCCGCGACCCCTGTGCCGTTGAGTTCGACCAACAAATTCAGCGGGTCACAAACACCACCTTGCGTCGTCCCATCAATAATGACGGTATCGCTGATGTCCGGCAATACGCCAAAAGGAAAAGACAGCGAAGCGAGAATACTCCCGCCCCCAAGATTAAATTGAATCGTGTCCGAGCCTGCCGCCGCGTTGGCCTCAAAAATCGCATCGCGCAGCGTACAGACGGCATCGCACACATTATCCGAGAGCGTGTCATCCGGCTCATTGACTTCAAAAGTCGCCGCGCGAACAGGCGTGGGAGTAGTAGAAAATACAAAAAATAAGGTCGCCAGCAGAAAAACAGCACCAGCGAGTTTATAAAGACGGTTTTTAGACATAAGTTTGGTTCTCCCGACGGTTGACCTCGGAAATGAAATTCGGCGCAATAATCACTGAATATAGTATAGAGGAGAATTGAGAAGAAAGCCGATTAACTTATAGGATTTTCTGGCTGATGGATTGTCAGAAAGTATTCACAACCCACAGCGGCTAGGATTCTGCCTCGCCTTCGTAAACGATTCCTTCCTCAAGGCCGATTTCATCTAGGACGGCGCGAATATGCTCAACATCAGCGCTATCAGCCGAATCGTAGGTCAAGACGTACACGATTCGGGCATTTGGGTCGCTGCTGCGTGAGGCGGTAGACACTTTTGATTTGTAACCTAATTTTCCAGCGCGAGTTGCTTCTCGGATTTTCAGCCAGAGCGCGTCCACCCCGCCAATATCGGTTTGAAGCACAAA
>DAOTTO010000403.1:0-1769 GCA_034437895.1 Anaerolineae bacterium
CGGGCAGGATCAGGATCAGGACGATAGCCGACACCACGATGTCGAAAGCGCGTTTCATCATGCGCTGGCTGGGTGTAAAGGCGATGTCGGTATCGCGCTGTTGGGTGATGCTCTTGGTGTTGGCGGTCATTGCGGTCATGGCTAGTCTCTCCGTAACTTGTGCGCTGCTTGCGTTGCGCTTGTAAGTTGATCTTTATAAACAGAATTCTATCCCAAGTTTTCCAAAAAGATTCCCAAAAAGTTCTGAATTTTCCTGCTCCTCTAAGTTGCGCTATTACTTAAAAAATTTTTACACTTAAAACAGCCTTTATAACGTGCAAACGATACTTTTCTAGCGGTTTTATAACTTGAGCGTAAATGCTTCGTTGGAAAATTGTTGTAAAATGTAACAACAATAAAGCACGTAAGGTGAATACAAGTGACAGACCGGGTAATTATCAGCGCAGACCGCAACAACATCGAAGACTGTCTCGACTTGGCAAGGGAATTTGACCTCGGCATCGAGGTGATGGCGTTTGCCTACCCGGATATTCTGGACGGGGATTGGGAAAATACGCTGCGTGTTTATAAAATGCTGCTGCGCGGGGTTCCCGGCCCCATCACGCTGCACGGCCCGTTCATGGATATGGTGTCTGGCAGTCCTGATGGACGCATCAATCAGGTGTGCTATCAGCGCTATCAACACGCCCTCCATGTCGCCAATGAATTAAAGGCGGAGTTGGTCGTCTTCCATGCTAATTTTATCGGCTCGCTGCATAACATCCCCTATCGGACAGGTTGGCACGAGCGTAATGTCCCATTTTGGGCTTCACTCGCCGAATATGCCGCCACACAAGGCGTAAAGATCGCTCTGGAAAATATGTGGGAGTTCGAGCCGGGCATCCTCGCGGATTTGCTGACGGATGTGAATCATCCCTCATTACGCGCTTGCTTGGATGTTGGTCATGCTTCACTGTTCGCGGATAAAAATTACAATGTAGATGATTGGCTGACGGCCTTGCAGCCTTGGCTCATCCACAGCCACATGAACAACAACAATGGCATTATTGACGAACACTACGGCTTCTCGTGGGTGGATGGTGTGCTGGATTACAGCGCGATTCTGCCCAAAGTGCGGGCGCTGCCCACCCCGCCCAATATCGTCTTAGAGATGTATCACGTCAATGATATGCGCGACAGCTTGAAGTATATGCAGTTGAACGAAGCCAAAAAGCGGCTTGCTTAAGCAATGCGCTCGGCAGTATCGAAACTTTAAATTAACCTCAGTTTTGGATAGCATACTTTGATTAACTTTTATGATGTCCTCATCCCCCGACCCCTTCGCCATTGCATGACGAAGGGGAGAAAAACGGTTCACAATGGTTCTTTAAGTCCCCTCTCTACGAAGTGGGGAGGGGATTTAGGGGTGGGGATAGAATGAAAACACTGTCCGAAACTCAGGCTAAATTAATTTCACGCGCTCATCACACCGCAAACGGGTGCTGCCCACGCAAGCGCTTGATGCTCGGCAAGCAGCGCGTCAATTTTCTGGCTGATTTCCGGCGGATAAGGGGCGGTGCGCCGGACGGTTAAATCGGCAAAGGAATTGACACACTCAAACACCGCCGCCAATTTGCTGCGCGTCTCGTTCACCATGAACATCATGTAATGAATGCGTTTGGCGGAGCGTCCTACCAGCCGTCCATAAATGGCGATGTCGTCGCCAATCAGGACTTCGTTTAGGTAATGGATGTGATGTTCAAGATCAAAGCCGCCTGTGCCGTTCTGTT
>DAOTTO010000404.1:0-3490 GCA_034437895.1 Anaerolineae bacterium
AGGTCGTTGAACTCTTGCCACTAACGTAGCCCGATAGGGATTGCTCCCCCTGGCTGAGTCTGGTCAGCGCCGGACTTGCATTGCTACAAGCCCCTAGCTTTAGCTATGGGGTCGCTGACAGAGTCTTACAAAACCTTCCGACTGAAACTATCCCTGCGGGGTTCAGTATAGCGTGAGAACGGGGAAAGGTGAAAGACCAACGCAGCAGATTGACGCAAAGGCGCGGAGAACGCAAAGGTTCGCAAAGTCTTGATGAAAACGAAGTGTTTTCAGTACAGACGGTAAGTATGCAAGGCGTATGTTTAAAAAATGATTTTTATTTGTCATCGGCTGTTTCTGCTTCAGTGAGATGGTTGTTAAATACTTGCTGCCAGATGGGACGGCGCTTCCAAACGGGGGTGTTATGAAGCGAGCCGTCGGGGTCGATATATTCAATGCGAATCACCTGTTCATGCTCATTATTGGGTGGCGGCATCATGACAGTGAGTTTCATCACGCGATCAATGATTTGGGTAAGCGCGGCGGAACGCTGGTTAAAGGGCGCGTCTAAAATGTCGGTAGAGAGCGATGCGGCAAGACCAAAGGCATCCTTCATGAGCTGCTGGCGGAGGTCTTCTAAATCTCCGGCGAATTCGTCGTTATCGCTGATGGGCAGGGCTTCCACAGCATCGTCTAATGGCGGCTGTGAGGGAGGTTCCTGCTGCTGCTGCGCGAATTTAAACTCGTGCAGCAACTGCACGGCACGCTGCCGCTCTAAGCGCCATGCGCTCAGGGTGCGCGGCGGGATGGCGGTTTCTTGGCTGGTGCGGACAATATTGCCATTATTCAGGTCAAGGAACTTGAGCGCAAGGGCTTTATGATCGGGATGATAGCGTTTGGACATTTTGGCTCATCGCTTTAAGTAATTCATATTAGAACAGGTGAGCCAATCGTAGCATAAAAGCAGCGTGTAATGTGGGCTTTTTGTCCGGCCTTTTGTCCCGAATTTCCCACAAGATTAAGGTATAAGCTATGGAAAGATAATGCCTCAAGTTTTAGCCGGGGGAGCGCCTTCGGCATCAGGTTTGGGGTCGGGGTAGACACCGCCGGTAAGGTAAGAGATGGCGATCCACATCCCCCGCGCATGGCGGTAGAAGATCACCACGAACAAGATATTAAACACCCCCCAGAAAATCAATTGAAAAGCGAGCGAGGGCGCAAACAGGGCTTGCGAGATAAGAAAGCCGCCGATGGAGAGGAGTTCCGCGAGGCCGAGGTTAATCATCATGCCGCCGAGCGATTCACCGTCGATGCGTTCAAAGCGGGCTTCACAGACGGGGCATTTTTCGCGCAGCGTAAACATGCCGCTGAACATTTTGCCTTTTTCGCAGTTGGGACAGCACAGCAGGAAGCCGATGAAGATTTTGTGGAAACGGTTCATGATGTTTCTTTTCGATTGAAGTGGGCAAAAGTACGGCGGGAGTGACCTATGTGTCACTCCTTATACCGCATTGCCTTCAGGCCGTTTGATTAGAGTAATCTCGCCATCAGCGATTTTTTGAATCAATACCGAGCGCGTCAGCCCGAACTGTGCGGCGAGTTCGTCTAATTTCGCGGTACGTTCTTTCCGTGTTTCACTATTACCTAAGTAGATGGTGATGTTCGCCGGACGGGGAGTTTTTCTCTTTTGTGGCATTACAACTTCCTAAATCTGAAATTAATTGACAGAACAGACGTTTTGCGGTATGGTCTGCACAGACTAAATAATCGCCCGATCTTTTTGATAGAAAGAATAATATCATGACTACCGAACTTTCCGCATCTCTTTCACCAAATGATCCTCGTCCCCTGCCTCTGATTGTCGCTGAAAAATGGAATTTCCCACTGCAACATTATCAACGGTTCGATGTCGAAAATGGCTATCTCTATGCGCTGCAAGATTGGGCTATCGGTTTGGTCGGCGAAAAGGGTAAACATGCCATGCGCGACTTTAAACTCACCGAAGTTGGCTCTCGACTTGTCGCTTCAAACTACAAGTTGCCCTATAAAGCCACAAATGGACGCACCTATCAAATGGATTTTTGCACAGATAAAACTTTATATCTGTTTGCCCAGTATGTTCGGGTGACAGATGATCGTGAAGTTTTAGCCGCAATTCGCCGTTATCTGGCTGAGGCCGGTGTAGTGGTTGATGAATTGCGCCGCGAACCGGAAAGCGCTCCCGAAGTCGGTATGAAAGGTTCTGCTGAAAGCTTGATTCATGCTGGGATGAATAAATGGCGCAGAGACGGCAAATCCGAAGAATGGATTCAAGCACGGATTAGCGGCATTATTACACGCAAGCAGTTCACCGAAGCCCTTAGACTCGCCGTCTTGAATTCCCCAAAATCACTTTACGGTCAAGCCACCGATAAACTTTATACCGGTCTTTGGAAGCGCACGACAGATCAACTGCGCGGGGATTTAGACCTCAACACTGGGCAGAATGTCCGTGAACACTTTGGCAGATTGGCGCTGACTTACACGGATGCCGCCGAACAAATCGCTACGATTATGCTTGGGAACAAAGAAACCATCACAATGGCGGAGGCGATGCAAGTGGTCTATATCGCAGCCAAACACATCCACAAACAGGCACAGGCCACCGCCAAACTACTGGGGATGGATCTCGTGACCGAGAAGCCGCTTTTACCCAAGCCTGCCAAAAAATCTTAATTTAAGGGCAGGCCGCCTCACCTAGATATCCAGCGGGCGACCATACAGGCGGTGTATTGCCGGGCAAATTCGAGTCGAGCGATGTAAATGTTCCGGCCTGCAAATCCGCAGCGATCAGCACATAATCACTTCGGAACGCCAACCAACGTCCATCGGCATTGAAACGCGGGTAATCGTGATGATGCAGCGTTTGCTCGGAGAGAAGCAAGGTCGCGTCATTATCGGCATTGCCGACTAGCGGAATCCGCCATAAGAGATTCTCGCCTGTATCACGGAAATCGCGCGCGGAGGCCAACATTGCGGAACTATCCGGCAGCCACGTTTGATCGAGCGTTAAATTCCATAGATAACTCAACTGAGTCGGGATGCTGCCTTGTTGATTGGCGATCATCCAGAAGGTGTCATTGTTGGCGCTGGGGGAATAGATGAATCCGATTAATGCACCATCTGGCGACCAACGCGGCGCACGCACGCTGCCTGTTTCAAACGTCGTGAGGGGATATTTGGTCTCGCCATCGGCGCTCACGACCCACAAATCGGCTTCCTGAGTCAGCGGGACGGAGGGCGAGGCCGCTTGTCCGGGGGGTGGTTCATTGGTGGGCAAAGCGGTAGATTGGGCATCTGCGCCGGGGACGCGCTCATCATAAGAGACATACGCCAGCCATGCCCCATCTGGCGACCAGCGCGGCGAAAATTCACGCCCGGTCACGCTGTAAAATTCGGGCGTTTGTGGCTCAAAATTAATCATGTTAATCCAGCCGATATGATGTTCTTGCGCGTCGGGATTGTCTGCATC
>DAOTTO010000405.1:0-6725 GCA_034437895.1 Anaerolineae bacterium
CTTTTGCTGTGAGCGTTGCAGTCTAGTATTAGATCGAGATCACAACGCGGCGATCAACATTCTTGAGGCGGGGCATCGCCTCATACTGTCTCAGTCGGTGGAAGTCCCTGCGTCAAGCATGGCATCCGGCGTTCACGGCAGAAGCCCCCGCCTTTAAGCGTGGGGAGTATGTCACTCTGCTGGTGAGTGCGCGATGCGGAATCGCACGAAAATAACGATGCCAAAGACCAATGACCTGATGCTCTGTCTAATGCTTTATTTGGCCGCGATTTTATTCATTGTGTGCGGCGGATTGGTGCTGCTGGCGCACTTGACCGGACAAGCACTAGACGGCCCTGTCATCGCCTTCGAGACGCAGCGAGATGGCAATGCCGAAATCTATCTGGTCGATGTCAACACCCGCGCCCTGCATAACCTCACCCATCATCCCGCCGCCGATACCCATCCCGCTTGGTCGCCGGATGGAGAGCGCGTGGCTTTTGTGTCACATCGTAACGCAGGCGGAGAACGGCGGATTTATGTAACCGCTGTTTCCGACTGGGAAGACGCTTACCCGATTACACCGCAGGATGGGCTGGTCGGCGCGGTTCCCGGTGAGATGAAATGGTCAACTGACGGCGCACATATCCTATTTTTGCGGTCAGTAGGCGGCATCAGGTCGATCATGAGCGCGGCGGCTTCTGGCGATAACACGCTGCGCCAGCTTTCGGAAGATGATTTGGAAGCACAAGTCTATTTAGGAGAATTATCGCAGCAGTGGAGCGGAGTCGCTTTCGCGCCGGGTGAGGTTGAAGCGGAGCGCCCCTCCGTCACGGTGGAATTTATTAAAAATCAGTGGTGGATTGTCACCCGTGATGCAAGCCCACAAGCGCCGCGCCAGCAAATCACCATGATGTCGAATTACGCGGTGTCGATGGACAGCCTGCCGCATTGGTCGTCCGACGGCCAACAGTTTGTGTATGCTGATCTCGTCGGGCTGGAATTAGAACTTTTTATCGTGGAGGCCGTTCCGGGGGCTTCTCCGCGCCGTTTGACTTATGGCGGTGGAATTTCTCCCGCGTGGCGACCTTAAAGTTGCAATAAGAGACAACTACCGAGGTGGTTGGTTTTGAGAGGCACATCAGGCTGCACCCCTACGAAACTCTAATCAAAGCGAAAATCCAGGAGTGGCTAAAACAGTAGGTACCATAGGGAGCGATCTGTGTGTCGCTCCAGCGGAAGCACACATCGGTGCTTCCCTACACCCACCCGAATAGCCAATCCCGAAAATCGTATAGGGATGTGTTCTATGGCTTCGTAATTAGGGACTTCACGCAAAAAACTCGCTCACAGCGATGATTTCATCTGCCGGGACGAAAGTCGCCTCAACCACACTTTTGCCTGTACGCTGAAGGTACTGCTGCACGATACGGTAGCCGATGGCGTATCCGGCGAAATCTGCTCCCGCCCCTGCATCTGATTGATGCTGTCACCGAAGATATAGCTGCGGATCACATCGAATCTGGTCTTTTCCAATCCGTCAAGCAGAATAGTTTTGGTCGCTTCCAGCCGCGAATTATCAAAATCCGTCACATAATAGCCGACGACTTCTTCCCCATAAAGTTCCGCCGCGAAGGATTCCGCCAGCCCTTCGTAAATCATGTAATCGGCAACGGTGGTTTCCGTCATGAAGTTCTTAGGCCGCGCCGCAAACAGTAGATTATGATGCAGTTCATGCGCCGTCGCGCCTTTAACTCGTGATAGGGTGTAGTCATTCGCTTCGCTGTAGGTCGTCATTATGTAACCCGGAATCGCGCCGAATCCGCTGTAGCCACGCCCTATCGGAGCATTCCCTGCGTCAAACACCATCAAGCCGAAGGTGATTTCTTGCGTGGGAATCTCGCTGGCATAAACCGCGAACTTTTGCCAGCCTTCGTCGAGCGCTTGAGCCGCTTTGTTCCACGCATCATAAGCCGCCATCGCATTGATGATACGCGTCATCCACGCGTGATTTTCTCCCGTAAAGTGATCGGGTGTCATGCCCCACTGCTTAAAGGCCCCAAGGCCATCTCCGCCGCCAAACTGATTGACCAAGCCTTGAAACGGCGCGACCAATTGCTCACGAAAAATTGCCTCGCGCTCGGCAGCATCAGGTGTATTGAGCAGTCGGCGGTAAATTGTTTCGGTATCGACAAGATTGAATTTCATATCCGTGTCCTTTCGATTTTTTGGATAGATTTACATACGCACAAAAAACAGTCTAAAGGATAACGTGACGTGATACTCAAGAGGCAATTTCCGGCTACTTAACCTCCGCGCCGCTCATGTTATAATGGCTGTCAATCCAAAGGGAGCGTAAACGATGGTCTTACAAACAACGCACAACGACATTATGACGGTGCAGGAATTCGATGAATGGGCGGAACTGCCAGAAAATTTTGAAAAACTATTTGAATATATTGGCGGGGAGGTATTTGAAGTGCCATCGAATCCTTTTGCATCAGCTATCGGCTATAACATAGGTTTCTCTTTTAAGCTGTATCTCGTCGAAAGTGGATTGCAAGCCCATGTCACAGGTGAGGCGGGTGGCTATTGGGTGTTTGGGGAACGTTATGCGCCGGATGTCGCTTTACTGTTAAAATCCAAGCAAGCTGAACTTGCGAAGCAGGGCTATAACCCCATCGCGCCTGATCTCGCTGTCGAAGTCGATTTTCCGTCGAGCGCCGAATCGCAAAAAAAGCTACGTTTTAAGCTGGCGAATTACATGGCGGCGGGAACACTGCTCTGGATTGTTGACCCCGAAGCCAAAGAGGTTGAAGTCTATGCACCGGGTAAAGCAGGTAAACTTTTCCGCATCGGGGACACGCTGGACGGCGGCGATGTGCTGCCGGGATTTAGCCTCAAAGTCGATTCTATCTTCCAATAAGAAAGCACAAATCAATGACTGAAGGTAAAAACTTAATTCCTGTCTTCGACGGGCATAATGACGTGATTGGGCGTTACTTTAAGGCCGGAATCACGTATGATTTTTTCCAGCACAATGAAGCCGCCATTGCCCATATCGATCTGCCCCGCGCTAAAGAAGGCGGCTTCGTGGGTGGCTTCTTCGCTACCTATGCGGGTGAAAAACCGAAAAAACGCGCCAAAAAACGTGATTGGTCAGAGTATGCCACCGAAAAAGGCTACAGCGTCCCGCTGCCCAAGCCGCTGAAGCAAGGGGATGCCGCCGAACAAATCAACGCGCAGATGGCGAAATTATTTCAGATCGAGCGCGAGTCCGCAGGCGGACTCAAAATTACACGCACGACAAGCGAAATCGAAACGTGCATCCAAAATGGCACCCTCGCCGCAATTCTCCACATAGAAGGCGTAGAAGCCATCGACACCAACTTGAACGCGCTTGAGGTTTATTATCAGGCGGGATTGCGCTCGCTCGGCCCGGTGTGGAGCCGTGCCAATGCCTTTGCCGAAGGGGTGCCGTTTGCCTTTCCGGTCTCACCGGATACTGGCCCCGGCCTAACGGATGCGGGTAAAGCGCTCGTGAAGGCCTGTAATCAACTTGGCGTGATGATTGATCTCTCGCACCTCAATGAAGCAGGATTTTGGGATGTCGCCAAACTATCAAACGCGCCATTGGTGGCGACTCATTCCAACGTCCACGCTATTTGTCCCTCGACACGCAATCTGACCGATAAGCAGTTGGACGCGATCAAAGAATCTGACGGCATGGTCGGATTGAATTTCGCGGTTGGCTTCTTGCGTGAGGATGGCGGCAATGATGTCGATACGCCGATGACCCTTTTGGTGCGCCATATTGATTATTTGGTCGAGCGTTTGGGGATTGATCGTGTCGGCTTTGGCAGCGATTTCGATGGCGCGACCATGCCTGCTGAATTGAATGAAGTGAGCAAAGTGCAAAATTTGGTTGAGGCGCTGCGTAAAGCGGGGTATGACGATGAAGCGTTGCGTAAAATCGCGCATCAAAATTGGCTACGTGTACTGCGTAAAACGTGGAAAGCGGAATAAAATACAGCGTCTTTAAGAAAATAATCAATATCATCATCAATTGGGCGCAGCGTGCTGCGCCCCTACACGGATATGATTTAATTTAACCTGTGGCGATGCGAGAAGATTTTTGCCTTAGTCCGCGATTTGCGTTAATTCATCAATCGTGCGTTCCACCAAATCAACCGCCCGTTTGACCGTCGCCGAGTCGAAGCCGAATTTAGCGCCCGCTATGCTAAACAGTTGCGGCAAAGTCGCTGTTCCGCCGAGTGCCAACGCTTTGCGATAATCGCGGACGGCTTGCGCTTGATCTTGCAGCGAATTGCCCCACACTTGCACCGCGCCAAGCTGCGCCAGTCCATATTCCACATAGTAAAACGGAATCTGGAAGATATGCAGCTTGCGATGCCAGCCCGTTTCTTTTTCAGCTTGCAGGCCGCCGTAATCAATGCCCTGCATAAAGCGATCCCAGAGTTCCGCCCACTTTGCATCACAATTGGCGGGGTTGGACGCTGCTTGATGATTCGTATACACCCAATGCTGGAACGCATCAACGACTGCCATGTAAGGCCAGAAGCGGATCATGCTTTCCAAATGTTCCACACGGGCGCGGGCAGCATCGGCCTCGCTGTAAAATCCACCTGCGCTCTTTGCCAGATAGGGCGAAGCAATGAGTTCCATCGACATCGAAGCGACTTCAGCGAATTCCATCGGCACGTCTTGCTGATGAATATACGGCAGCGAGAAGCTCTCGAAGGCATGAAAAGCATGACCGCCCTCATGCAGCAGTGTTTGCACATCATTATGCAGCCCGACGGCATTCATGAAAATGAAGGGGCGTTCTGCTTGCGGGAATGTCGTGCAGTAACCACCCGGTGCTTTGCCCTTGCGGTTATCCAGATCAAGCAAATTTTCAGACTTCATTGTCCGATAGTAACCGCCCAACTGCGGGTCTACCTGATCGAAAATCGTCGTCAGCGTATTTTCCAATTCGGAGATCGTCTCATACGGATGCAGGGCGGATGCGCCGGACGGCTCGACAGCCAAATCCCAGGGACGCAGCGAGTCCACGCCCAGCCGTGATTGCCGCCGTTCATACAGCCGCTTCGCCGCCGGAACGACCACTTCTTCAATCGCCTTTTGAAAAGTCTCGCTGTCTTCCGGCGTATAATCAAAGCGCTTCATCGCCTTCCACGCATACGCCCGATAATCCGGCAGTCCGGCATTGGCGGCGATTTGCCCACGTAAATCCATAAACTGCACCCAAAGTTCATTCAACGCTTCACGATCTTGCAACATCCGCGTCATCGACAAACGCCATGCTTTTTCACGCCGAGCGCGATCTTGCTCCTGATAGACCGGGCTGAGGGCAGCAAGAGTTATTTCTTGCCCATCCCAAGTGACGCTTTGTGCGCCAATCATTTTGTCATAATCAATCCGCAGCTTGCCCTCTTCGGATTGCAAAGACAGATTTTCCTCGCGGAACAACTCGGACTCAGCCTTGATATTTCGCAGTGGGATTTCAAACCCTTCGGGCTGTAGACCGCTGGCAAGTAATTTTTGGTTGAGCATGTGATTACTCATCGCCAACACAGGGAAAACTTCATCTAGGAAAACTTTAAGCCGATTTTCCGACTCTTCATCGGTGGTATCAACCGTCGTAGCCACGCTCAGCCGCGAGGCGACTTCTGAGGTCAGTTTGGCGACATCTGACCAAGCCGTGAGCCAATCAGTTACGCTATCGGCAGTAATATCGCGCTCAATGAGGGCATTAAAATAAGGACTAAACTGATCGGCTTTCCAGTCGAGCGCATCTTGGGCATTTTTCGGGAGGGTATTAACCATGATCTCGGCCTCTTGTAGTTAAAATTTTTTAAAAGGTAAAAGTATTATAAAGTGTCGTCCTGAAAAACTAAAGGGGAGGGGATAGGGCTGTTGTCATTTACCCAAATGGATAGGTTGCAAGGAAGCCAACCCACGCTTATACTTCGCCACAGGGTAAGGTGTTCTATGAAAAATTTACGAAATTATAACGTGAGCTATACGTAAGAAAGATGAGGTGTGGCATAATCTATCATAGTGAACTAATCAAGCTGTGTTAAAATGCCTCAATTGGTGAAAACCATCACAATAGGCAACCAGAACGGACAGCGAGCGATGACAGTAAACAGCAGCGGGGATCACCCCATCATCCAAATCCTGAACCTCAGCAAGACTTATGAGGAAGGGGGTCGCACGCGCACGGTTCTGGAAAATGTCGATCTGAACATCATGACGGGTGAATTCTTCGTCATGCTGGGTAAAAGCGGCAGCGGTAAAAGCACGCTGCTCAACCTCATCAGCGGCATTGATAAACCCGATCCGGGCGGCGGCACAATCATCATCGGTGATACCGACATCACCGCGCTGGATGAAAAGCGCCAAACGCTCTTCCGCAGAGATCACATCGGCATCATCTTCCAATTTTTCAACCTCATCCCCACCCTGACCGTCCTTGAAAATATCACACTGCCTTATGAACTGCGCGGTAAAAGCCGCCGCGAAAGCGAAAAACCTGCCCGCGCCTTATTGGAGCGTGTCGGATTAAGCAGTCGGGCAGATACGTTCCCGGACAAACTCAGCGGGGGAGAACAGCAGCGGGTCGCGATTGCGCGGGCGCTGGTGCATGAGCCGATGATCGTGCTGGCGGATGAGCCGACAGGCAACCTTGATGAGGATAATGGTGAGAGCGTCCTCAAGCT
>DAOTTO010000406.1:0-23118 GCA_034437895.1 Anaerolineae bacterium
GCGATAAGCAGCAAAAAGAGGGCTGCGAGGATACGACGGTGCATAGCGATCTCCAATGGATGAAAGGTAACAGCAATTTGTTTGAATTTGATTTTGTTCACTTATAGACGAATTGTAAACGAAATAAGCGGCGCTTCAATACATCACCGGAGAATGAGAGGCCAAGCGTAGGGCAGCGGTAGATTTCACCATCTACAAGTTGATATTAGGGATGACTTTATAGAAGAAAATGACTTACGAGAAGAATAAGTGAATTTATAGCTACGTTGTCATGCTTAATAGCCTGAGACTAAAGGACATAATGAGCAAGAAAAATGTGCTAATATAGGCAAACTTATATACACTCCGTTCAACTTGATAGTGCCATTTCTCTATGACAATAGTAGCGATTGCGCGACTTACCATCCCGACAGCAAAAAAAGGTGTTTGTAGGAACTCTTCAGACACAGAAACAACGATACTCGACAGGAAGAAAAAAGCAAAAAAAGCAATGACGTAGTATTGAAGCTTGCCCTGCCATATCCAAAAGTCAAACCACATACCAAGCCCAACGAGAATAAATGCGTATATCGCACCTATGATTGCTATACCTTTAACTGCTGTCACAGGGTTGCTTCCAAGGCTTTGCCCAAAGAATGTATAGTTCTCGATTATCGTTATAGCACACAAAAGAAAAATTGTAATAATTGATATATTTTCTTGCAGATTTCCATAAGTTGAGTAGTAGCGTCGTCTTTGAATGAAGGGGTTAAAGAATTCTTTTAGCGAATCACCTCGGTGTTTGGTGAAAGGTTGTACAAAAAGCGTGAAGTTCGTACCTATGATGATACCTGCATAGATGCTCCCAACTTCATACGCCAACTCTGTACTTGATGATTTCCCAAATAGAGCAAGGAGGCATATAGCAATAGGCGGCAAGAATAGGGCTGCAAAGATAAGACGACGCATAATGATCTCCAATATTGAGTCAGCATTGGATTTTTTTGAGTTCCCCCGTACACGGATTGTAAACGGAATAATCGCAACTTCAATATGCGCTGGGGAACAGATAGGGAAGCGGTAGATTTTCCGCGTAAAATCGCCGGAATGTAAAATATACCTTACACAGCGCGTCTAGTTATCGAGTCGCATACGAAAAGGAAGTGAATAATGCCGATTTTTGATACACCGATTACAACAGACGATCAAAACCTAAAGAAAGTTTTGGCACAAAAACAACCAGCCGTCCTGCTGCTGTATGATGGGCGCGAGAAAAACGAACCGCTGCAAGATGCGCTCCAACGAGAAGCCAAAAAACGCGCTGGAGAAGTCCTCATTGTTCGCGTGGATGCCAGCAAAAATCCACAAACGTTGGCGCAGTATGGCAATCCGTGTATGCCTGCCGTCGTGACGTTGGTTCCTGGCCTGCTGGGACGCAAGATTAAGTCGAAGGCCGAAAGTATCCGTCCGGCGGATTTACGCGCTCATATTGACCATCTGCTTAATGATACACCGCTGCCGGAAGCCAAACCCGCGCCGCAATCAGAGGCCAATAAAGCCGTAAAGAAGGCCGCATACGTCACTGACTCGACGTTTAAGCAGGAAGTCCTCAAAAGCACCAAACCTGTGTTGGTCGATTTCTGGGCGGCGTGGTGCGGCCCATGCCAGAACATCGCGCCGTTTGTCGATCAAATGGCAGGCCAATATGCGGGTAAAGTGAAGGTCGTTAAGCTCAACGTGGATGAAAGTAAAGCCACCGCGTCGCAGTTTAACGTACAGTCCATCCCGACATTTATTCTGTTTGAAGATGGCAAGCCAGTGCAGCGTTTCAGCGGCGCGAATCCGCGTGGCATTCAGCAAATACTTGAGGAAGCGGCGCATAAGTAATCAGCTTACAAGTCACGGATTTGAAGAACGATTTGGTTCTGAGCCAGTGATTATGCCGTTTAACTTTTGAATACGGAACCTGTAGGGACGCGATCTATCGCGTCCACTGGAAAAATTTAAGCGGACATCCTAATGTAGTTTAACTATTAAACACGGACATTCACGTCTTTTACCCCACCCCCGTCCCCTCCCCGAACTCAAGGAGGGGGAGAAAACGCGTGACTTCTCCCCCTCCTTGTAGTAGTTCTCGATAAATAATTGGAATTTTTGAACCACCAAGAACTTGAAGCTAAATCTCTGTGTTCTCCGTGCGCTCTGTGGTTAAATCTTTTCCATTTACTTACGTCGGTCTACTTTTATGTACGGCTCTACCAGAACGAGGCGCTTATTGGTTTTGACGGCGGTGCGACAAATGCTTTATCCTTACGCGAATAGGAGAGAAAGACATCAGGCATGGGTGGCCTCGCAGAAGTTAACCGTGTGATAAGATTTGTTCAGCGTCAAATGTTATCATAGCACTATCCGATAAAACGCGGTAAACGAATCCAGCGGTTGATCGGTTGGCATTGGGTCATGAGTTTGAGACAACTTACAAATAGTAGCCATTATGGGGTAGGCTATCATACTTGAAAGGAATGCAATGACGACAGCCGAAATCAGCCCCACTATGCGCGATTACCTAGCGGAAATTTACCGCCTGAGTGATCGCCCCAGCGACGCGGGTTACGTCAGCACGTCGGAGCTGGCTGATGTGCTGGAAGTGAGCGCCCCTGCCGTAAACCGCATGGTGACAAAGCTCAAGGAGTTGGATTTGCTGATTCATGAGCCGTATCAGGGCATCAACCTGACCGAAAACGGGCGACGAGAAGCCCTTACCGCGCTGCGGCGGCATCGCATTGCGGAAGCATTTTTGGTGAATGTGATGGGGTTCGCGTGGCACGAAATCCATGAAGAAGCCAGCCGAATCAGCACCACCCTCAGCGAGGTACTCACGCAGCGCATGGCAGAGATGGCAGGCAATCCATCAACCTGCCCGCATGGCGAACCGATTCCGGTGGCGGATGGCACATTTGCTGAACCGAACGATATTTTACTTTCCGACGCGCCGCAAAATATGCCTCTGACCGTCACGCGGGTGCGAACACGCGAGTCAGATCGGCTGCAATATCTGGCGGCATTAGGTCTGATGCCGGGTGCGCCGCTGACGATGATCCATGCCGCGCCGTTTAATGGGCCGCTTCAGCTTAAACTGAAGGATGAATATCGCATCATCGGGCATAATCTGGCGGAATTGGTGCGGGTGAAGGCGGAGTAAAAACCTAAATTGGGGATGTAAATTGTAGGGACGACTCAGCGAGTCGCCCCTACGTAAATTATTCGATGACGCTTAGTTCAGCGCGTCTTGTGCTTCTGCCAGCACTTCATTGGCGCGGTCTTGGGCTTCAGCGGCGGCGGTTGCGATATCCAAAGACGGATCGGTTGCCAGCGCGGCAATCAGGTTGCCGAGTTCACCCGTCGCTTGGAAGATCCCCAACAGTTGGGGATCACCAAACTTGGCGATGGAGTCGTCCAACAGCAGTTGGCGCACATCTTCAAACTGCGGATTGGCATCCAGGAATTCCTGGCTCAGGTTTTCCAGCGCGACATTGTTATACGGTTGATACAGGGTGCCTTCTGTCCAAGTGATCTGGGCAGCTTCGCTCGCCAGATACTTCAGGAACAGCCAAGTCGCCAGATTTTGTTCCGGGGTGCCGCTGATCATGATGACGCTGCGGAAGTTCAGCACGAGAGTACGGCTGCCTTCTGCCCAGGGGGGGGTGGTGTTTTCCCATTCGGTTACGCCGGTGCCGCCTGCATCGGTAGCAGCTTGCGCGTCACGTTGAATGAAAGGCACACCGACGGTGCTGCCGACGGCCATTGGGTTCAGGCTGGCGGCGAAATCGGCGGTATTGGCGAAGTTGGTTTCCGGCAGATAAGCGCAGCCATCGGCGACCAACTGTTGGAAGAAGGTCAAGACATTGATGGTGGCTTCATTGGTGAAATCGAACTGCTGCGTTTCGGGATCCCAAATGCGCCCACCCTGGCTGAGGATGAAGGCTTCCATATCTTGGGGGTTGGTGCGGAGGGGGAAGCCCTGAACGTCTTCACCAGCAGGACCGGTGGATTCAGCGGCGGCGCAAGCCACAGCGCGGAATTCATCGAGTGTGGCGGGAGCGGCTTCAAAGCCCAATTCACTCAACATGCCAAGGTTGACGGACATAATCACGCCGGAGTAACCAATCGACCATGCCAGCATTTGGTCATTGAAGGTGTCGCCGGGGATACGGTTGACATCCAGTACATCAAAATTCAGATTAGCGCGTTCTTCTTCGGTGAAGCCCCAAGTCGGGTCGTCCAGATAGGGGTCAATCGCCAGCGCCACGCCGTCCAGATAGTAACCCTGAGCATCCGTCGCGAAGCCGCCGACTAGGTTGGGCAGGTCGCCGCTAGTGATACCGGCGCTCATCGCGTCACGCATGGCGGCGCTGTCGCCCAGTTCCAGTGTTTCGACGGTGATGCCATATTCGTTGGTAGCGTTGAAATCAGCGATCAAAACGTTGATGGCTTCTAATTGTGCGCCGCCCCATTCGTGCCAATAGGTGATGGTTTGTCCGGTGGGGTCGATGCCGCTCAGGTCATCCTGCGCGGAAACCACGCCAAACCCCAGCGCTAAGGCCACTAAAACGACAACGAGTAAAACTTTCTTAACCATGAATTGCTCTCCTTGAGCTATTTGCGATTCTGTTCTGCCCTGGCTTGCTTCCCCCGCCAGCAGGCAGATTAAAACACCGTAAACGGTGGAGGGTACAACTTTTTTTAATATTGAGTGCAGGGTAGTGCTGAGTAAATACCAAGACGAACTTCGGGATAAGGATTTGTCCCATTACATGCCACCCTTGTAGGGACACGATAATGCAGTTTAGTATTTAAACTCCATATTTAATTGTTAAATAGCATTATGATGTCCCTACAAAGCATGTCCGCATTCTTTTCTTAAAGTGCATACCCCTTACTTGTGACTTGTCACTTTTATCACTTTTAACTCGGCACTCAGCACTCATTGCTCAGTACTCATCACTTCTCTCTTCTTATCCTTTAGACCCTGTGCTGGCGATTCCTTCCGTAAACTGCTTCTGCGTGAAGAAATACACCACCAGAATCGGCAAAATCATGATGACGGAAGCCGCCATTTGCAGGTTAAATTCATCGCCAGCTTCCGCGTTAGCGAAGGTCGTTAATCCGGCGGCGACAGGCAGCCAGTTATCACTGCGGACGACCAGCAAAGGCCATTGCAGCGAATTCCACGAGCCGATAAAGGCAAAAATGACGATGGTGGCTAAGGCGGCGCGTGAAAGCGGCACAATGACCGAAATCATAAACCGCAAATGCCCTGCGCCGTCAATCCGGGCGGCATCCCACAGGTCATCGGGAATCTGCGCGAAAAACTGGCGCAGCAGGAAAATGGCAAAGGCCGAAGCCATAAACGGAATTGTGAGCGACTGCCAGCTATCAATCCATGCACCCAAGCCGAGCGCTTCGCTCAAGCGGCTAATCCATACTACCGTGAGGAAGTTAGGGATGAGCGTCACGATGTCGGGGATCATCAAAGTTGCCAGCATCAGGCCGAACAGCACATTTTTGCCAAAAAACTTCATCCGTGCGAAGGCATAGGCTGCCGGAACACAAAACAGCAGCAGCCCGGTAATGCTAATAATGACGATTCGCGCACTGTTCCACATGTATTGGGCGAAATTTGCCTGCTCCCAAGCTATGCTGTAGTTACCAAACATCAGCCGCGCCGGAATAAGTTTGCCCGTATACACCTCGACGGTGGACATCAACGACCAACTGACCATCCAGATAAACGGCAGAAGCGCCAGCAGTACGCCAAAACTGAGCAGCACATACGTCATCACCTGACCCCAAGGAATCGGCTTGCGCGGCGGTTGAACAGTTACAAATTGGGTCGATTGTGCTTGTGTTTGTTGAATTGAAATCTCAGCCATAGAACACCCTGCGCTGTGCGATGCGATTTTGAACAAGTGTGAGGATCAGGATAACGGCGAAAAGCACAAACGCCATCGCTGACCCATAGGCGTAATCGGGGTTAGAATCCCGAATCGTCTCGAAAATGGTGATGTTGATCGTATCCACCGCGTCCAATGCGCCGGGTTTACGCATCAGCCAGATTTGCGTAAAGGCTTGGAAGGTGCCGATAGTCGAAACCAGTACCAGAAAAAATGTAGTCGGCGAAAGCAGCGGCAGCGTAATAAAGCGGAAGCTCGCCCAACCGCCTGCGCCATCAATCTTGGCGGCTTCATACATCTCTCTTGGGATGTTGCCGAGTCCGGCGAGGAAAATGACGGTGTTATATCCGGCATACGTCCAAATGCTGTAGATCATGATGACGATGAGCGCCAGCCCCGGCCCTTCTAAAAAGCGCGGCAGACTCTCGCCAAGGATCAGACGGAAAATCCCTCGCGGTTCCAGCAGCCACGTTTGCGGCTCAATCCCGAATGTCCCCATCAATTGATTGATGGGCGAACCGCTGCGATGCGAAAAAAGCAGGGTGAAGATGAGCGAAGTCGCCACAAACGGCGTGATATAAGGCAGGAAATAAACCACCCGAAACAGCGATTTGCCTTTGATATTCTGAAACAACAGCACCGCCAGCCCTAAGCCAATCATCAGTTGGAACGGCACCGTACCCAGCGAATACATGATTGCGATGCTAAACCCGCGCATCACATCTTCATCCGCCGCAGCCAGCGCAACGGGAAGCTGCGTTATCAACGCATAGCCCCCGATCATCAAAAGGACAACTAAGCCGCTGAAGATAAAAAATCGGCGGTTATCGTCTGCTTTGGCGGCCTGCCTCCACAAAGCATAAGCCGCAAAAAGCAGCGCCGCACCCGCACTAATCAGGATAATGTGCGTCCAAATCGGCAGTGATTCGTCTGCGGTACGGGCTTCGGTAATCGCCAGATTAATCTCATTGAGTGTCAGCCGCAGCAGCAAAATCCCCGCGCCCAAACTGCTGAACACTATAAACGCCAGCCCAACCGCGTGGCCCGAGTCCGGCATTTTAATTAACGTTTGGACGATGAACCACACGACTACCGCCGCGATAATCGCCAGCCAAAATTGATTCGCAGCCGTTAAGACATGGGGAAAGTTGAAACTGTTAAAAAATTCATTGATGAAGGCCGTCCGTGTGATCTCCTGACCGCGCAACCGGACGGGGACGTTCAACACTTCAGGCAGGAGTAGAAAAAACCAGCGGGTAAAGGTAAACATAGCCGCTGTGATAAAGGCAGCGGGGATAATCATCATGAGCGCTCGCCCATCATCGCGGGCAGCCCGCCGCAGCCTTAATAATGAGTAAGCCGCGTAAATTATCAGCCCAATTGCCAACCAGAAGAACAAGATATAGGCGAAGCTGCCGAGCGCTTCTACATATTGATCTAACCCGCGATATTCTTCCGGGAAGCGCCGCCATCGATGCAGACTCACGAAGAACGCAAACGCCACCGGGAAAATCCCAAAGACGAAGATCAGCAGCATCGCCGGAAACAAAAAGGCATAAGCTGTGAGATTTTCGAGAAGAATGCGTCCGCGCCGAGAATTAAAGAGGGGGTTCGATGGGCGTAAGGCAGGCCAATTTGTGCGCGTTGTCATAAAAAAATTCCAGCCGCGTTTATCCGTCCATAGCGACTGGTATTGTACATATTTGTCTCAGGAATTCAAATTTAAGGCAAAGATTTGGTTATACCTTAGCCTGTTCTTAAAGAATTAGGGTTTATACCCCCTTGTTGCAGGCAAAATATACAGTAAAAGCGAAAGCCAAAAACAGTTACTTCTATGTTATAGCGCTATTATTATGGAAAACGTAAATTTTCTCCGAATAAAGTAAATTTGGTAAATTTTCGCTTGCAGCTTATTCGTCACAAACCCTATTATAACGTTTAGTAACACTTCGTTTTATTGAAGTCCTTTTCGCAAAACTCCGCCTATTGATAGAAAGGAAAACCCACTCCAAGACGTTATATTGCCACCATTCTTGATAAGTTATCTAAGGGACAACTCTTTATGCAACGTTTCTTGCAAAATCGCCTACGAACTCTCATCACAGCCCTCTTCGCAGCCCTTTTTATTTTAGCTTTTATACCAGACGGGGATGTGCTGGCAATTCCTACCTGCACCACCGATTGTTTCGTCTCTACTATTGGGAATGATGCCAACAGCGGAACCAATGCGCTGGGTGCCTTGCGTAATATCCAAACCGCGGTTGACCAAGTGGACGACGGCGGCACGGTGCATGTGGCGGTGGGCATTTACACAGAAAATGTAGAAATCCCAAGTGGCAAAGATGTCATCATCGATGGCGCAGGCGCAGGCGCCAATGCCGCGCTGCATACTATCGTTGATGGAAATGATGCGGGTAACGTCTTCAAGATTGAAGGCGGTATTGTCGCCATCAAAGAGATGACCATCCGCAATGGAGCGCAATCAGGGTTCGAGCCTGGCAGTGGTGTTTACAGCTCTTTCGCTGCTTTAGGGCTTGATGATGTCATTATTACGTCCAACACAGGCAGCGGCATCTACAGCAACCTCGGCAATGATCTCGTTATCGAAGGCTCTACGATTTCTGATAACTCAGCCTCCAATGGCGGTGGCCTGCGGCAGGAAGTCGGCGGCGATTTGGTGATTTGGAACACCACCTTTTCCGGCAATACAGCCACAGGTGGCATGGGCAGCAGCGGATTTGGCGGCGGCATTTTCCTCACACGCGCTAGTTCTGCCCTCATTTATAAAACAACCATCACCGATAACAACGCGGTAGATGGCGGCGGCATTTATAACAGCAATACCGACCCTGTTACGATTGCCAACACAACGATCACTGGCAACACCGCCAGCGATAGAGGTGGCGGGTTGAACAATACCAATGATGGCGATTCGGATTGTTCCAACTGCATCTCAAACACGCTCCTTATCAACAGCACTATTTTTGATAACACCGCAGTTTCAGCAGCGGGTGTTAATAACGAGAGCATATTTGGCGGCCTTGGTGATGGTTTCCCGACCAATCCGGCGGTTTTGACGATTACCAACAGCATCATTGGCGGTTCGAGCAGCGAAAATTGCTTAGAAACCGAAACAGGCGGCGGCATCGCCACGTGGGTGAGCAACGGACATAATATCTCCGATGACACTTCGTGCGCGGCGCTTCTCGTTGATGGTGATGATCTTAATAATGTTGACCCGCTGTTAGCTGTGCTGGCGAGCAACGGCGGCCCCACCCAAACCCATGCCCTACAAGCGGGCAGTCCGGCTTTGGGTGCTGCCGATGAAATCGTTTGCGCGGCGGCTCCCGTCAGTGGTGATGACCAACGCGGTGAAGCACGTCCGCAAGGCGACGGCTGCGATATTGGCGCGTTTGAGTCCGACCTCGTAGGCGTAGGCGAATGTACAGCGACCTGTTACGCTTCCACGACGGGCAACGATGCCAATTCAGGGATTGATTTCGCTAATGCCAAGCGCACCATCCAAAACGCGGTAGATACAGTTAACAATGGCGGTGATGTCATCGTTGATGTCGGCGTTTACGAAGAAAATGTCGTCATCAACAAAGATGTGACGATCACGGGCGCGGGGTCGGGGACGAACCCTGCTACCGACACGATTGTTGACGGCGGCGCGGTTGATTCCGTCTTTATCATCCAACAAGAAAACGTCGTCGAGATCACAGATTTAACCGTGACCAACGGCAACGCTGACGAATACGGCGGCGGTGTGCTAAACATCGGCTCCACCGTCACACTCAATAATTGCGAAATTTTGGAAAACACATCGGGCAATTTTTCCGGTGGTGGTGGCGTTGCCGTCCTCATCGGTGAATTTGATTTCCCGGATCCGCCCGTTTTCGGTGAGATGACTATCACCAACTGCAACATTCACCACAATGAAGCATTAGGTTTAGGCGGGCGCGGCGGCGGCATTTATGACGGAGAAAGCAGCACCGTGAACGTCCTCGACAGCACGATTGCCAACAATCAATCAGCAGGTGGCGGCGGCGGTATTCATGGCGCTTTTGGCAGCCAATTGAATATCGAGAAAAGCACCATTGCTAACAATGAGGCGGGTGTCGGAAGTAGCAGTGGCAACGGCGGCGCTATCAATGGCATCGATTCCGGCATTCATGTCACCAACAGCACCATCTCTGGCAATTCCGGCGTAGGCAGCGGTGGCGCTATCCGCAATACAGGCAGTGTGACGTTAATCCACGCGACGATCACTGGCAATTCGATCACAAGTGATTTTGGTGGCGCGGGCGGTGTGGATGCGGGTCTCGTATTCAGCAACCTCAATATCGCCAACAGCCTTATCGCCAACAGCATCGGCGGCCCAGATTGTGATCCGGGTGGTGCGACGATTACGGCAACAGGCGTAAACCTCATTCAAGATGGCACATGCAGCCCTGATTTAGACGGCGACCCGCTGCTGGCGGCGCTGGCAAGCAACGGCGGCCCCACCCAAACCCATGCGCTGCAAGCTGGCAGCCCCGCTTTAAGCGCGGCGGATGCAGCAATTTGCGCGGCAGCGCCAGTCAATAATGATGACCAACGTAGCGAATCGCGTCCACAAGGTGGCGGTTGCGACATCGGCGCGTTTGAATCGGACTTGACAGTGGCCGGGCCAGGCTCAATCGCAATCGTCAAGCAGACCAACCCGGATGGGTCGCTGACGGAATTTGAATTTGATGTCAGTTGGCAGGTACCGAATATCTTCCTAGCAGATGGCGACGGCAGCCTCTTCCCTGTTGCCCCGGCTGGCATTTATACCATCACAGAATCCATTCCGATTGGCTGGCGTATCGCCAGTATCGACTGTGGGGATGCCGATGTGACCCCTATTGCTAACGGTGTGAGCATTAATCTCGCAGCGGACGAGGATGTGGTCTGCACGTTCAATAACGAAGTATTGAGCAACATCATCATCGACAAAGTGGCGACGGGCGGCGGTGCCACAGCCTTCAGCTTCACTTATGACGATCCGAGCGCGGATCCGTTGTTCAATTTTGATCTGACGGACGGCGGCGGTGATGGCCTGTTCGACAACATCGCGGCAGGCGTTTACACCATTTCGGAAGTGAATATCCCCGCTGGTTGGTCATTGCAAAGTATCGTTTGCGATAATGCCAATATCGAAGTCAACGGCACGAGTGTGACGATCACGATTGGCGTGAGCCAGACGATTACCTGCACCTTCACCAACGTCCAGCAGCCGACGACAGGCACGATTACGCTCATCAAGCAAACTGTTCCCGACGGCTCATTGACCGAATTTGAATTTGATACCAGCTATCAGGGGCCGAACATCTTATTGCAAGATGGCGAGGCCAGCTTTGTCCCCAATGTCTCAGCAGGCACTTATACCATCGAAGAAGTTGTGCCGATTGGCTGGCGACTGCTGAGTGCCGTATGCGTGGGCGCGGATTCAAGCGCGATCTTTAGCGGCGTAAGCATTGACCTAGAAGCGGGTGAAAATGTCACCTGTACTTTCACCAACGAAAAACTAGGCGCGATCATCATCGACAAAGTGGCGGCAGGCGCGGACGCTTTGGCCTTCAGCTTCACTTATGACGACCCTAGTGCGGATCCAGTATTCCCGTTTGACCTCACCGACGGCGATGCTCCTCAAATTTTCCAGAATATTGCCACTGGCAGCTACACCATCGCGGAAGTGAATATTCCGGCAGGCTGGTCGTTGCAAAGCATCGTCTGCGACGGCGACTCGGTTAACATCAATGGCGCAGCCGCGACGATTAATCTGGGCGTAGGCGAAGAAGTCACCTGCACGTTCACCAATACGCCAACGGTTGAGACCTGCGACGATTACGATTATGCGGCCTATACCGAACAATTTATGTCTGGCGTGATTTCGGTTGACCTCGCCAGTGGCCTCGCGCATGGCACGATCACCAATAATGGCGAGTTGAGCTGCCCGACTCTTTTAGGGCTGGCTTCGTACCGGATGTTCGACAATATCATCGACAATCAGGAATTGTACGACTCTGACCCGATGACGGCTGGCGACCCGAACAATCCCTATACCACAATCGCTGCTAACGGCGGAACAACGACCTTCACCGTCAGCATCCCGCGTGATTGCGCGTCGCAGATCGATCTGTTCTATGGGCCGCTGCTGCCCTCATTAATGGGTCAGCGCTACGGCACACGCTTGTTCGCAGGGCTACAGACCAGCCGCGCACCGTTCAATTTGCCCTTCTGCCAACAGGAAGTTGAGGTAATCATCACGCCAGAAGTGACACCCGATGCACCCGCGCCTACTGCCGAGCCTGTCGAACCGGTTGTGCCTGAATTGGACACCGATCTGGACGGCACACCTGACAGCATGGATGCAGATGACGATAACGACGGTGCAGCCGATGTCGATGATGCCTTCCCGTTGGATGCCAGCGAAAACGCCGACACTGATCTCGACGGCACAGGCAATAATGCCGACGCTGACGATGACAATGACGGCCTCATTGATGCCGACGATGCTCAGGCACTCATCTTCAATGACACTGACAGTGATCTGATCGGGGACGGTTTAGACGACAGCGATGCTGATGGGATCGTTGACGGGTTTGACCCCGATATTGATGCCGACGGTGACGGTGTTAACAATGCTGATGAATTCGCAGCGCACACCAATCCCTACGATAACGCCAGCTTCTAGGTAGTCTGATCTTAGGTAAGGGCGCATCACTGCGCTCTTACCTTATTCAGCCTTTAAATGGAGAAAGGACTCTCATAGGGGGAGTCCTTTCTGCTTTCATCACCTCTAGCACGACATCTACGATATGTTGATCTTTGAAGGCCTCAATATCGAGTGGGAGTACTTGCTCGCTAATCATGTTTTGCGCCGAGCGCGATGCTGTTCCGATTACGCAAAGAGCCATCATCGTGATTGCGTCTTAGTGTGGACATGCTGTGAAAGAGACAAGCTTAATATCTTTTTGAACAATTTATAAATGTTGACGATTTGTTGGTCCCAACAGTGTAACCAATAGCACACTCGAATTCACAGGTGTTTTGATCTGAGCCAAGCACATACCCAATTAAGCTCATCTCTATCCTTGATTACCTATGTGGTGGACTAATAGTGGGTCACTTGCTGTGCCTATAGCCATTCTTGGAAATGACGCTTTGAGTTGAAAAACATCAATTTTCCCCAAATAATAATGGCGCTGCTCATGCCACTTGACCCACTAGTGATGAACCGCAAAGGCGCAAAGATCACAAACAAGAGCAGGATAAAGTCTCATTCCCTTTGTATCCTTCGTGTCCTTTGTGGTTCAAACATGATGCTCCCGCCCATCCTTAAATCAGATGATAATACGCCAGCAGTTCCATCAGTCGATCATGCGGAATCGCGTGGAGCATATTGCCATCGCGTCCGGTCATTGTCTCGGCGGCGATGAGCGAATTGAGGACGGCTTCCTCAATTGACTCCACTGAGGCAGTAAAAAACTGGTCGATGATTTTTTCGGTAAATGGGGCGGGTGCAGCCGGAAAATCAGATGTGACCGCGCCTTCTTCGTGCAGCCGCATCGTGAGCGAGGTGATATTGGCAGGCCAATGAGGCCAAGGGTTCGCCGTCGAAAACGCGATGACGAAATCGCCGCTGCCATCATGACAAACTGTACCCGTCCGCGCCAAGCCGAAGGCCGCCCGTGCCGCCAGCCGCCGCAGTTGCAGCGCGGTAAACGGGGCATCGGTAGCGATGACCATCATAATGCTGCCGGGGCCGGTTTCCGGCAGATACTCTTGCAAAAAATGCCTGCCAATCGGTGCGCCGAGTATCATCAATTCCCGCCGCGCCCCAAAATTGGACTGCACCAATGCCCCCACCGTAAATTCGCCCACGCGCCGCGAGGCTGTGCCGATTCCGCCTTTGAATTGATAGCAAGCCGTCCCTGTTCCCGCGCCGACATTGCCTTCTATAACGACACCTTCCGCCGCGTTTTCAATCGCCGCCCACACATGCTCCTGATGCACATGCCGCCCACGCAAATCGTTCAGCAGCGCGTCATTACATTCGCCGACGATGGGATTCACAGTGCCTGTCGTCAAGCCAATTTCGGGATTCTGACTCAGCATATAAGCGACCAGACCATCCGACACGCGCCCGACATTGAGGGTATTCGTGAGGACAATCGGCGTTTCGATCAGGCCACGCTCACGAATCTGCTCGAAGCCCGTCGCCTTGCCGAATCCGTTGATGGTGCAAACGGCGGCGGCAACTTTTTCCCGAAACAGATTGCCGCCATGCGGTAAGATGGCAGTGCAGCCTGTGCGGATCGGGCCTTCACCTTGCCGCAAAGCGCCCTCGCCAACGACAAGCGTCGTATGACCGACTTTTACGCCGGGGACATCGGTGATCGCATTCAACGGGCCAGTCGGCAAAAATCCCGGCTTAACGCCTAAATCACGCAGTCGAATCATGATGAAGTCCTTTTGGGTACGAAATGATTAAAAGCCCTATTGAACCACGAAGGCATCAAGAAAACAAAAGAGGTTTTCTTTCGTACTTTCGATGCAGTACAAGACTAGGTTTGAAATATGGTTTGTTTTGAAAAATTGACAAAAAATTAAGAAAATGGACGTATAATTAAGATTGCATCGTCATTATAGGTTGAGGATAGGGGGTTCTTGCTTATGCGTAAATTCAACGTACTTTTTTTGTTTATTTTGGTCTTAATCATTGGAAGTGCGGCGCTGCCCGTTCATGCGGCGAGCAGCATCGGGAGCGCGGCAGGTTTTTCCAGCGGATGCAGCGGACTCACGCAGGCTGCTATTCCCGCCGGAGCGCAGCGCATCGTCAGCGGCAGCACGACGATTTATATTGGCTATCGGCAGGTCAGCGGCAATAATCAAAATTCAATTGCTGCCCGATTTGACAGCGGCGTGTTGGTCTGGTGCCGCGATACCTATGAAACTGGTACGCCGGACAGCCGCGGCTATGGACTTTTTTGGGATGGCGCAAATGCCCTTTATGCTGTTTTTAGCATAGATGGCGGCACAGCCAGCACGACTTTTAATGCAAACGGCGGCTGGTTGAACAGCTACGGCAGCGGCGGCGGATCGAAGGTCGCCGTTATCGCTTTACTTGATCCCGCGACGGGTTTATCACTAGGCGCGACCTATCTTACCTCGCTCAACAGCAATGGGCGCACCAATTCGTTTGAGGTCACCGGCTTAAACCTGACCAATAATCGGTTAGTGGTGACCGCGAATTCGTGGTTTTCTCCACGCAATACAGATCGCACCGCGATGACGTGTTCCGGCGGTTCACCGTTTGCGTATGTCGTCGAACTCAATCCGACGTTGACCAGCGCTTTATGGGCAGAAGCCGTGAACTGCATTTCTAAAGCCCCTGCGCCCGTTTTGACCGCACCAACTGGGACGATCACCAACCCTTATGGCAACCCAAACTATACGTGGACACCCAACGGCGCACCGGGGTACGAATTAGCAGTGTTCCGTTCTGATAATCTCGTCACGCCCGTTTATTATGGCGCGAATTTGCCCGCTGCCACTTATTGCGCGGCGACCTGCACGATTGAGCCTGTCTCGCAGCCCAGTTATAACGAATCGGCGCGGCTGTATGATGGCGCACATGTGGTCTATATTCGCGCGCGCGGCGGGACGTGGAGTGCGCCTTACGCCTTTACGCTGGATGCACCCGCACCGCCGCCTGTCGCTAATCTGGGCGTGACAGGCATAAACACCCGTCGTCCTACCTTGAATTGGTCTCTGACCGGAAATGGCGTTTATGCGACTTGGTTCCGGCTGTATCTCGTCCCAACTGCCCAATTTAGAGTCGGTGCGCCAACCGTCGATTATTGGTTCAGTCGGGCGCAGCTCTGCGGCGGCGTGACTGGTAATTCGTGTTCGCTGCAATCCGGGCTTGACCTGAACGATGTGACACAGTATTCGGTCTATATTCAAACTCGCGCCCCCGGCGGCATCAGCGAAGGCGGCGCACAATATAACAACGGCTGGTCGGGGGCGGATTTTATGGTTAACCTGCCCAAGCCCGGCGTGCCACAGAACATCGCGGTCAACATCAATCAAGGTCGTCCGTCGATTGGATGGGACGATGACGCGCAGGCACTCGGCTTTACTGTGGTCATTTTTAATCACACTACAGGGCAATGGGTCTATAACGCTTATCACCTGAAGGGCAACGCCGGATTAAGCTGCACGGGTGGTCGCTGTACGCTGCTCACGGATACGATGATTTTCGCCAACGGCAGTTATTCGGTTTATGTCAACGCGGTAGGAAACCAGGCTGCCAGCGCAGGCGGATCATTTAACAATGGTTACGGCGGCCCAACCACACCCACCAATCCAGGTGAGCCGGGTGATTTTGTGCTGGACTTCGGTGTGCCGATTCTGGTCACAAATCCGACAGCAAACTTCGGCGGCGGTAGTGTCAATATCAGCTTTACGGGTGTCCCCGGCGCGACGTGGTATTACGTCTGGATCGGGACTGCCAATGGTGCCCAGACCAATCATTATGTGTGGTATTCGTCTACCGTGTTGGGCTGCCAAAATGTTGGAACATGCAGCAAGAGCATTCCGCTGTCGCTCCCTCCTGGAACGTATTATTTCGCGGTACAAAGCGCGGGGCCGGCTGGCTGGCTGACGACGGACGGGTCAGCGAATAACGGCTTTGCGGTATCGGCAGCGTTTCCAGCGCCATAGCGAGGTGAAATCTGTAGGGGCGGCTCGCCGAGTCGCCCTTACAGCGTAACTTCAAACAGTGATTAAAACTCACCGGGTGGGGCATCTTCATTGCCGGCACCTGTGCCGCCTTCATCCTCCTCGCTGACCTTGCCACGCTTGGGCGGACTGGCGCGAGTCGGGGCGATGGCGGGACGTGCTGCGGCAGGAACGCCGCCTGCGAGGGAAAGCATGGTGGGTAAACCGAAGTGAGCGCGAATCAAATCTTCGATCTCATCTGCGACAGCCGGATTTTCCTGCAAATATACTTTGGAATTTTCGCGGCCTTGACCGAGCAAACCTTCGTTATAACGGAAGAACGCACCGCGCTTGTCGATAATGCCTAAGTCCGTGCCGAGATCGACGATTTCGCCCGGCTTACTTACGCCGCCGCGTTCAAAGAACATAATGTCGAATTCGGCTTCTTTAAACGGCGCGGAGACTTTGTTCTTTGTCACACGGACGCGGGTACGATTGCCGATGTTATCGCCACCTTGTTTAATGGCCTGAATACGGCGGATGTCGAGGCGGACACTGGCATAAAATTTGAGCGCCCGTCCGCCAGAGGTCGTTTCCGGTGAGTTATGCACGACAACACCATCCACGACGTAGCAATGATTCCCTTCCACCTCAATATCGAAGCGGCGCATATCGGCTAAATCGGTGACGGGCATAATATCAAGAATCGGCATGGCAGTCGGACTATAAAGTGGCGTAGGTTCGGGCATGGCATAAGTGCTTCCTGCCAATTCGTGCATAAGCGCGGATTGTAAAACAGGCAGCGCGGTGAGTAGTTTATCGTTGATGGTAAGCTCACCTGCTGACACATAGCCATCTTCCGTCAAGAGGCGATGGTTAGCCGTACAAGTGAAGGTATGACCGCCTGCGACAGTAAATTCTAAAAATTCGTCGGTGAGGCCGTTATCGAACCAATTGACGATACGACGCGGTTCAAACGTGTTGGTTTGCTCGTTGTAAGACATTACTTCCACGTCACGTTTAGCTTCGACCAATGTGCTGATTTTCTCGGTTGTGCCATCCGCCAACAAAACGGGTGCATCGCCATGAAAACAGCCGAACATGACCCCGATTTTTTCGCGCAACTGATTCGTAAACAAGACAGTCGTGTTCGTCTGTTTGATCGTCCCTGATAGCTTACGGAGTGCTTGGCTCATCAAACGTGCTTGCAAGCCGACGTGGCTGTCGCCCATTTCGCCTTCGATTTCGGCGCGGGGGACGAGCGCCGCCACGCTGTCGATCACGACCACATCCAACGCACCAGAACGCACCAGCGATTCGGTGATTTCTAGGGCTTGTTCGCCTGTATCCGGCTGCGACACATACAACGTATCTAAGTTTACGCCGATGCGTTCCGCATAATTAGGATCAAGCGCATGTTCCATATCCACAAACGCGCAAATCCCGCCGCGTTTCTGCGATTGGGCGATGATCGAAAGGCACATAGTCGTATTATGGCTTATCATCCCGTTTGACCAGAAGGAATGTGTTTCTGGCATTACGACATCAAACGTCGGCATCTCATCATCTTCGATGGACTCTACAGGATCAAAGAAGAAATTTTTGTCGCGCAAATCTTTGAGAACTTCCAAAAGCAGCCATTGTGAATGTCCCATGCTGCGTTCTGACTTGTCCATATAGGCGATGATTTGTTGCAAGCGATCATAAGTCAAGCGGGCTTTAGGGGTATCACCCATATAATCGTAAAATAGTTTGTTGCCTTCACGGTCAGTATCGGTACCATCGTACAAGGAGCGCAGCAGCCGATTTTGATAGGGAATGCTGTCGACATTCGTTTGAATTTGGGTGCGAAGCGGACGACTATTGTAATTTTCAAGCCGCGCATCCGTCGCAAAGCCGATCATTTCGCCATAGCGGACATATTCTGGACCTGAGAGAAATAACCGATAGTAGGTTGTGTCGTTCACGATTTTTTCTCGTAATAGACTGACTAAACCCAAGTTGAGCAGCATCAACTGAATTTGTTCTAGCAACTTGCGTGAGGCACTGCTCACTTCAATCGTTGATTTTTCCGCTTCAACCGAGCATTCTAACTCGAAATAAGCCCGTAAAAATGCGATCTGGGCTTCGCGGCTTGCCATGCGTACACATTGGGGAACGGTTTTTCCTGCTGCGAGTTCGTATTCCAAGCCGTAGCGTTCTTTTACTAAGGTGCGGAAGGCCTTGTCGTTGATATGGTGGTCAATCGTCGCCGTATTCGTTTTGGGATACACGCGCACCGCTGTATCCGTAAGCGTGGCGGCAATGCGATGATATTCTGTGATGACCTGCGGATCGCTGTTGGAAAAGGCAATGCGTACTTTATCGGAAAGTGAGCCATCAGCGACTAAATAGCCGATAAATGTCGCTTCATCGGTAGAAAGTTCGCTGCTTCCGAATTGGTTTGTACCACGCAGCATAGGCAGATAATCACCAAGACGGATATCGCCAGCATTGCGCCACACAATATGCCCATCATCATTCATCACACGCAAGCGATGATTATGGGTGGCTTCAATCGTTAACCCGGCGCTGGTGCGAATACGCTTGATCGGTTTGCGATTATTCCAAGTGAAGTGTGAAGTCGATTCTAAGATGCCTTGTTCGTTTACTAGACTGAATTCTTGCTCAAGGATACGATTGGTGCAGGTTGCTTTATGCCCATTATGTGAAAACACCTCTTCTATCGTCAGCAAACCAGCTTCGGTAAGACAGAAAGTGTCTTTACTCAGACATTTCCCCGAACTTTCTGGGCCGTAAATCTCCGTAATGCGCCCACGCGGCACACCGCCTACGCCCAGCGCAATATCCACAGTCAGCGAACCGGTAGGAATCGTCTCGACTGCGAGGTGCTGCGCGTCACCCAACCGAAGAATCGTGCCTTCACCATGCCGCTTGGTGATGTCGGCTAAGGTTGCGTCCAGCGCTTTTTGCCGCCCCTCATCCTGTGGGCTTTGATGGCTGGTGTTCCCAAATAAACCGTCGTCGTCCGACCTGCTCTTTTTTCTCGCCATGATTTACACTCTTTCAGGTTAAAATAGGCGTTTAGACTAACTATAATCCAAAACGGCAATTCGTGTTAGAGGACACATTATAGCACGAATGTTCGTCAATCGCAACGGAGAACGTATGAAAATTTACACCAAAACAGGTGACGACGGCATGACCAGCCTCTTTTCCGGCGGACGTGTTTCCAAAACGCATTTGCGTGTGGAGTCCTACGGCACGGTGGATGAACTGAACAGCATAATCGGTGTGGCACGGGCGCACAAACCCCACAAGCAAACGGGTGATTGGCTGGAACAAGTGCAAACGCACCTCTTTTATCTCGGCGCTGATCTGGCGACTCCGCTCGATGCAAAGGCTGATTGGGTGGTGCGGATGGACACGGAAAAAGTTGATTGGCTGGAACAGACGATTGACCAAATGACGGCTGATCTTCCCGAATTGAAAAATTTTATCCTGCCGGGTGGCAATCTGGCGGCGGCGCAGCTTCATGTGGCGCGGACGGTGTGCCGTCGGGCGGAAAGGTGTGTGCTGACGCTGGGGGCGCATGAGCCGATTGGCGATTTTGTCGTCCCGTATCTGAACCGCCTCTCGGATTTTCTGTTCACGCTGGCGCGATGGGAGAATCATCAGGCAGGCATCGAAGAAGCAAAATGGGCGCTGCGGGCGTAGGGCAATCGTGGGGATTTACTCATCTCGCTCTTAGGTTGCGGTGACATGCTAAACGCTGTAAGATTCTGCTTTAAATTAGTAATAGAGAGGAAGTTCGTATGTCATCTTCATCCAGACTTACGGCGCTCGTAGGATTGCTCGTGGCGCTTGCAGTCGTAGTGGTTATTTTTATTGGCATCCTCCTCTTTACCAGTGGCGGCGATGACTCCGGCGATCAAGCAGCCAGCACCGTCGCAGCGGCTGCCGCTGGTACCGCGACCAGCGAAGCCACCACGTCGCTATCACGCCCTTTTACCCTGCCACCTTCTTTTACACCCACCGTCACGATTACGCCCCTGCCACAACCAGGGAACAACGGACAAAGTGGGCAAATCATCCCCACTTCAATTCCCGCTGTCGTGACCAATACCTTCCAGCCGTTTGTGCCGACGGCAGCGCTGCCACCGACTGCTACACCGCCACCAATAGTGGTCAACAATCCTTCTGGTGACAGCGTATCCGCCGTAAATATCGGCATCCGTTCCCCGCTGGCAGGCAATGTTGTCGCCGGGAATGTCCAAATTATTGGCTCGGCAGTCTATCCACAATTTCTACAATACACGCTTGCTTACGGCACCGACCCGAATCCGGCTAACCTTTTTAATCCGCTTGGCGTAGTTCAAACCCCGATCAGTAATGGATTACTTGGCGTTTGGAATACGAATACCGTCGCCGACGGCACGTATCAACTTCGTTTGACCGTGACTCTACGCGATGGGACGAGCCTTTCGACAGTGACCAGCGGCATCCGTGTGCAGAATAGCGCGCCTACGCCTGCACCAACCATTACACCCAACATCCCGCGTCCGATTGCGGCTTTCTCACGCGTCTATACCAGCAATCAGCCCGCAAACACCGCGACCTTTATCAATCAATCCACCGGACAGCTCACCGGCATTTTGTGGCAGTTCGGCGATGGCACCACCGACACAGGGAATAATCCGACCCATACCTATGCCGCGCCGGGTATTTATACCGTCACGCTCGGCGTGGTCGGCCCCGGTGGCGATTCCAACGTCAGCCAGCAGATCACTATTCAAGGCGCAACTCCGCCGACAGCCGCTTTTGCTGCTGATCGACTCGCCGGCGCTTTGCCATTGGTTGTCCGTTTTACCGACCAATCGACGGGGCAGATTACGGCTTATTTGTGGCAGTTTGGCGACGGCGGCACGAGTACCGAGCGCAATCCGGTTCGCACTTTTAGCATTGTCGGGACGTATAACGTCATCTTGACGGTAAGCGGTTCCGGCGGTGCAAGCACATTCGTCCGCCAAATCACCGTGGAAAATCCGATTGTTCCCGCGCCTGTCGCCATATTTACGCCGAATCCTAATAACGGACAAGCGCCCCTCTCCGTGCAGTTCACGAGTGCGTCCACCGGGCAGATTACGGCGTATAGCTGGAACTTCGGGGATGGCAGCCTCGGCACCGAACAGAATCCAATCCATGTTTATGCTAATCCGGGCGTTTATACCGTCACGCTAATCGTCACGGGTCAAGGTGGACAGGGGACGGCGCAATCGACCATCACCGTCAACGGTCTGCCGCCAACCGCGATCTCAACCAGTACCGCCAGCGCAACGGCTACCGCGACAACAACACCGACATCCACCGCGACCCCGACGGTTACAGTCGAAACTGCGACTAGCACCGCCACCGAAACCGCCACTGCAACGGCGACTAATACCCTCGTGCCGACGCTGACGGAAACACCGACATCAACGACGACAGATCAGCCGAGCGCGACATCGACAGAAACAATGCTGCCAACACTGACGGAAACGTCAACCGCGACCAGCACCTTCACGCCTGAACCCACGCTGACCGAAACAGCGACGGTGACGAATACCGAGATTCCAACGGCGACAGAAACCCCGACGGAAATCCCGACGAATACCGACGTGCCGACGGCGACCCCGACCAATACTGACATTCCAACGGCGACGGCAACGAATACCGAGATTCCAACGGCGACAGAAACCCCGACGGAAATCCCGACGAATACACCAGAGCCTACATTTACAGAGACTCCGACAGAAATTCCGACCAACACCCCTGCACCGTCCATCGCCGGATTTGTGCCGGACACCAACGGCGGAACAGCGCCGCTAACGGTCACATTCACCGATGCATCAATGGGCGACATCACAGATCGTGTGTGGGACTTTGGCGATGGAACAACCAGTGCCGAGGTTAGCCCGGTTTATATCTACAACACAGCCGGAACGTATACCGTCACGCTAACGGTTAACGGCCCCGGCGGAACGAACAGCGCTCAATCGACGATTACGGTCAATGCTGCGCCAGTCGCACCGACAGCGGTCTTTACACCCGATGTAACCGAGGGAACAGCGCCGCTGACAGTCACATTCACCGATGCGTCAACAGGCGACATCACAGATCGTGTGTGGGACTTTGGCGACGGCACGACCAGCATTGAAGTCAGTCCGGTACATGAATATACGGTGGCGGGAACATACACTGTCACGCTAACGGTTAACGGCCCCGGCGGGACGAGTAACGCACAAACGACCATCACCGTCACTGACGGCGCACCCACGCCCGATATTGTGGCGGAAGCCCCCATCGTGCCGGAATTGGGCGGCTTTGACGATCAAACAACGTTGCGACAAATCTATGAACTCGGCCTCACCTTCGGCAATCAGCCAACCGTCTT
>DAOTTO010000407.1:0-2474 GCA_034437895.1 Anaerolineae bacterium
ACTTTGGAGTTCATATTTTATTATAACTACTAAAAGAGTATCGTTCAGTTAAGATGGCAAGTTACAGATATATACAACTTGTTAACTTCGTATGGATTCTTGCCCTTGCCATCTATATTTTGGCGGGTGTCCCACTAGTCCCCTTTCATGGCGATGAATCGACTTTAATTTATATGAGCCGCGATTATGATTATGTCTTTATTCAGCATGATCTCGCCCTCGTCCGTTATAGCGACACCCCGAGCAGCCCCACCGAGCAGCAGCTCCGTCTCCTCAACGGCACGATTCATAAAAATCTGATTGGACTAGCGCGGCAGTTACGCGGCATCACGACGACCAATGAACAGTGGGATTGGGGCGCGGATTGGGACTACAACCAATCTACCGGACACGCGCCAAATCGAGATTTACTGCTGACCGGACGGTGGGTATCGGCGTTTTTTTTGGCTGGGGGCGTGGTCATCATGTTCATTTTGGGAAAAGAACTGGGCGGACGACCAGTGGCTTATCTCGCCAGCCTCTATTACACGCTTAACCCGGCGCTGCTGCTCAATGGGCGGCGGGCAATGCAAGAAGGCAGCATGATCTTTTTCGGGCTGTTGGTTGTGTTAGCAGGTATATGGCTGCTGAAAAAGCAAACATGGTGGATGGCAGCTTTATTAGGAATCGCGGCAGGGTTAGCGCTCGCTAGTAAACACACCAATGCTTTTACGGTAGCTGCGGTATTCGGTGCGATTGGGCTTTATACGATGATCGGGTTCGGACGCGCAAAAATTTTATCTATCGTTTATTTGATAATAGCAGCCCTTATCACCATCACTCTGTTTTACACACTGAATCCCGTTTGGTGTGGCGACCCTATCGCCCGTGCTGGCACAGTCTTAAATGAGCGCACCGCCTTGCTCGACTTACAAGTGAACATCTTCGGCGGATATGCCAATTTTGCCGATCAACTCGCTGGATTTGGACGACAAGCCCTCATCGTCCGACCTCAATATTATGAGGTCGAAACATGGGCGGGCTACATTGGCGATCAAATCCAGCATTATGAATCTTCGTTGCTGCGCGGCATGAGCATTGCTGGCTCTCTGCCGGGTGCCATCTTCTTATATGGTTTGATTTTACTTGGGGTTTGGGCAGTGCTACGGGATAAACATATTCCACAGGAAACACGCTTCGTCATCGGGATATGGGCGGTGTTTATACTCCTGACCACCGCCCTACTTACCCCGCTGGAGTGGCAACGCTATTATCTTACCGCCTATCCTGCTGTTGGCCTACTTGCATCGCTTGGCACATTACGACTCTTTGCGTTCTTTGCGCCTTTGCGGTTGAAGAAATTATCGCAGCACCAACAAAGCATCCGATAATTTTCGCTGCACCGTCCGCGTATTAAAGCGTGTCCACACATCGGGGAACAATCCCTGTAAATCTGATTGTTTTTCCGATAGCGCTGAGGTGTATTCATAAAGGACTTGCGCGGTTTCATGGGTGAAATCGTTTTCATCAACGAGCGTTTGTAAATAGGCCTGTGCGACGACTACATCATTCAACTCACCCAAATGATCTTGAATCGCCTTCAATGCCTCAATGTAATCTGCCCCAGACGCGCCTAACACATCCGCAAAATAAGACACAACGTAGCGCAGTCGTTTAAACTCAATCCGCAGCGCGTGGAGTGTCCGTTCATCCGCATCTTCGATCACATTATCATAAGCCCGCACACTCGCTAACCGTTCATGAACCAGACTCGGCAGTAAATGGCGCACTTGATACGGTACAGTTTCATCCAAATTGATCGCACGTATCCCTTTACCCGGCTGCATTAAAAACTCAGCAAACTGCGTTAAAAAGGATGTGTAGTCCTTACTATCGAGAAAGGCTACCAGCTTTTTGCGCCCTTTTGGCTGCTTCTTCTGCATAAGGTCGATCACGGGTTGCAGCGCGGCACGATTTTCCTCATCGAGTGTGGCTTGATAGTGAGTGATTGCTTCGATCATCACATCCAGATCGCGCACCGTCCCTAGATAACCTGCCAGAGACTTGAGCATCTCCATAAAGGGACGGATAGGCCGCGCTTTATAATAATCTTCTAGCAAATGAAACGCGCTTCTCATCCGCCGCGTAGCAACACGCATATCATGCACAGCTTCAATATCTTTCCCTGTCCGGCTGCCTGCTTCATTTTCCGTCATCTTGACATAATCTGCCAGCAAGATTTTGCGCCCTGCTTCTGCCATCGTATCTTCGGTCTCTACCGGGAGGATACGTTCTTTTAAGCCGTCTAAGTCTTTCATTTCATCTGATTTTTCCGCCATAGCGAACACACTCAATCTCCATTTAGACACATTATCGAACTAGGTATCTATTTTAACAGATAATTATGATCTTGTTAATAAAATTTAACACAACCTTTATCTTTATATAAATGAGATTATTTCAAAACTATATCTAAAGTATGGTACAAAATGCCA
>DAOTTO010000408.1:0-10660 GCA_034437895.1 Anaerolineae bacterium
CCTTTGAGCGCACCCCATACGCTGGTGCAATCCTGCGCGAAGATCAGCGGCGTTTCGTCAGGATGCGCGGCGATCACCTCCGCCAGCGCCCGATTAACCGCCACAACCGGATTCTCGTATACGGCGAAATCCGGCTGAAGATCAACCCACGCCGCGCCGAGTTCCTCCGCAATTCCGCTGGCTTTGAGCGCTTCTATGGAAGACCCGGTTTTAAACTGCCCCAATGCGTAAGGCACCCCAATGCAAAGATACGTCATCTTTTCCCCGTTTCTTTATGGCCTAAATATAAGGTTTTGCTGATTTGTTAGCTTTGATTATCCCTGTTTTGGGCGGGCAAAGAAAGAATACGTTATTTTGGGGACTGGCGAAACTGATTTGGGTTTGCAGGTCTACTATACATTTTGAAAGAAGTTTTATGTACTCATCAGCAGCTTGAAGAATTGAAGCAATTTTCTTTTGTTCTTGGATCAATGGAATCTCAAACAAAAATTCCGATATATAGCTTCTATCAGCGCAAGGCATTTTAGTCCCAAATGTCGCGTTTGCTGGGACTAGGTGGTTAAAAATTTCAAATGACTTTCGAGTGTCTACAAGAGTTCGTAGAGAAAGCGTTAAAGATGAAACGAGGGATGCGTCCAAACGCGCATCCCTGTTCTCTCGAACAATCAGCCGCCTGTAGCCCAATACAGGAAGCCAACCACCACCAACTGTTCGCTGTCAGCCTTGATGGTATTATCCTCTTTAGGCGCGAAAACGACCATTGTGCCGGGGCCACAGCGCTGTTCATGGCCGTTTTCACTGACGAACAGCCCTTCACCCTTCAGCACCAGGAAATAACGTGGGATGAATGGCGCATGGGTTTCGTCTAATTCCTGTCCCATTTCAATCGTATAACGCACGATTTTGCCGATTTCGTCGCTGTGCATCTGTTGAGCAAGCGGCCCTTCGTCGCCGAACATCAGATTATCATTCATGTCGATGACCTTCACGCTCATCTCTCCTTGTTTGTAAATAAGGCAATTAAAAATATGCGTCCCTACAATAACGCATTTTGCTGATTTAGAAATTTACACACTTTTAACATTCAGGCTATACAGACGTAATAGATTAAAGCGAACATCCTAGACATGACGGTGCAATGAAAGGAGCAGCCATCCTGTTTAGACCAGCCTTCAGACGACGCAGAATGCGCCGCTTCCTCTGGTGACATCCGTCTGTGCGTTATCGCTGCTGGTCATCTCTCTTTAGTTTGGCAGGATGGCTGCTCTCCTGAACTTTGCGCCACCTTCTCCCCTCCCGCTTATTAAAAAGCAACCGGGCAGACACGGCATCCCCTCAAGCGCGTTTGCGGCTGAGGGGATTTTTATTTGATGCTCAAATGCTGAAGGGGATTAATTTTCGGGGGTGGATTCGGCTGTCGCCTCTTCTGTTACCTCATCCGCTGCCTCTTCGGTAGCGTCAGCAGCGGCTTCAGTCGATTCGGCCTCGGCAGCACCTTCTTCAAATTCGACACTACCCGCGATTTCGAGGATGGTCGTGTCATACTGGGCAATTTGGCCTTCCGGCGCGACAAAAATCATGCGTAGCATCCCGCCGCCCTCATCGTAGGCCACGACTATCGCCGAATAAACCGTGTCATCAATCGTCACTGTGCCGGTTGCGCGTGCGCCGATTTTACCTGCATTGATAAATTGATTCGGTGCGCTTAATTCATATTGCGAACCCGCCGCATTCAATGCTTCAATAGTAGCGTTAATCACAACGGGCGGCTGAGGACTGCGCCCTAAGCCTAACTCCTCATAAATTGGGCTGCCATCGGGGATAAAATCCACAGTCGCACGCACTTGACCATCAGCGGGGACGGCTGCATCAAGCGCTTCTTGCGAATTAGCGAGGGTAATTTCCTCGCCAATGCTGGGAACCCAGCTTTCTGGGTAGATGACACTGAAGGTGCCGCTGTCATTAGTCAAGCTGGCGGTACCGGCGATCTGCACCCCCCCAACGGGTGTTGCTTCATCACCACCGCTGGCGGCTTCCTCGGTAGAATCACTACTGCTATTCGAATCGCCATCGTCGCCGCCGCCGCAGGCCGCCAACACGAATAATGATAGGATAGCGAAGATCAATAAGGCTGCTCGGTTGTATTTCATGGTTTCTATCTCCTTCTGTGATGCAAATCTATCCACAGAATATAACCATGATTGCGCCGCTTCGCACGAGCATCGCGTACAAAAAAACAGCCTCCCGTTTTGGAAGGCTGCGACTCGCTTTATATCCGGTTCAATTCCTCGATCATTGCCCGGCGCTTAGGATACCGTTTAATCAGCGCCGCTTTGATAATTTCAGCGCGTTCTTCCTCGCCTAATTCCCGAATACGCGCCAGCAATTCGGCACAGACCTTATAACCGTCGCGGCTGGTGGCACTATCCATATCACGGTGAATCACACGCTCATAGATGTCGCAGCATTCTTCGGGATAGATGCTGTGTAGATGGTTTTTATACTTCGTTATCACACTCACTTTATCTGGCTGCGCCAATTTCAGCAGCGCTGACCACATTTCTTCACGCACATAGATTTCAGCGAGCAAATCTTCTTTTCGCCATAAGTCTGCCTGTGTTTGAATGGTTTGGATGAGTTTTTTCACAAAATCCGGCCACGTTTCGGCTTTTATAGTGTGCTTGAGCGTTTCATAATGCTGGAATTCACGGGTTTCTAAAAATAATTCCTGCGAAAGCCGAACCACACCATCGGTATTGTTACTTTTTCGGGCAATATCCAACAAAAACTCCCGATATTCCTTAACCAAACCGGGATAGTTCTGGTTTGTATAGCGCTTGATCGCTTCGATACACAACGTATTCGCTGCATCGAAATCCCCCGCGTCGATAAGCTGCTGAACCACTTTTTGGCGGATGCGGTGAAGATGCAGATGTTGCTTGAGGAAATTTTGGATGGTCTCGGCTGAGTCGCCTAATTTCTCCATCACTTCCAATTTGATCTCCAAGGCTTGTTCCTGCGTGTACTCGCTCATACGACCCGTGCGTTGATCTTTCTCTATCTTGCGATCTAGGGCGCTAAATAACGCCGCCCGCTGCTGCTCAGTTTCTACAAGCCGTCTGGCAATTTCTGGCGATGCCCAATCGTAATCAAACCACGCATAATTTTTGTTAAACATCTGCGCCAAGCAGTAGTCAAATAAGGCTTGTTTGTCTGGGGATGAAAGCATAGGCGCGGCTTCTTCTAAAGCGTTGAACGCGCCATCCACACAACCGCCCAATTCACCCGCAGAGTCATCTGCATCACTATTGAGCGCTTCGGAAACCGTCTCGACAATGGCCTGCAAAACGGGAATGGCCTTCGCTGGCTGCCCTTCAGCAATTTGCTGTTCCGCTTGATCCAACAGCGTCAGGATACTTTTGGCTGCCCGCCGCGCACCCATATAATCTAAAAAGCCATGATCGCGCCCGGCACGTAAGGCATTTTCAATTATGCGGACGAACATCGTTTTATCGAGCGATTCTGTACCATATTTGAGCAGGATGTTGTTGGTAAGGAGCTTGTCTTTGCGCGTTTGATCCAGCACAATTTCGATCAATTGCTCACGCGTCAATTTTTCCAGCAGGGTTTTTACAGTTTGCTTGGGTTCGGCTTTTGGCGCATGTTGGGGTTCGGCTTGCATATCGCGGATGGCGAACAGCATCGCAGCAGCATGTTTGCAGTATGGCCCCCAGTCATACGGGCAGTCACATTCAATCGCTAATTCCCCTGATTTGTCTGTTTCAACCGTCACCGTGTAATACTCACTGCCGATGACGGTTGCCGTCCAAATACCGTCATCCTCTTCAAGCTCGGTGACTTGATCGTTTTTATAATATTGATTGCCCTTTTTGAGGATTGTCGGGTCGAGAGTTTTCTCAAAATTATCGAGTGTAAGCATCATCTTCTCATACTGTAGATTTATTGATTTGGGTGCAAACAAATCATAACGAAAATAGCTAATCCGCTGCAATGAGTTGTTTATGGCACAGTACCGTTTACACCACAATCAGCGCAATTGCGCCGAGTGCTAAGGCAATCCCGACGAACTGTAAGCGCGTGAGCCGTTCTTTAAGCACAAACCATGCCAGCAAAATCGTCGAAGCTGGATATAACGCGGAAAGCACCGCCGCTACATCAAGCCGTCCCGTTTGTGCCGCCAGCATGTAAAAGGCATTCCCGCCCAAATCCAGCACACCAACAAGCGCAATCAATCTGAATAAAGCCGCTGGCGGACGGATCGGCTGACGGGTGAGGCGGGCGATCACAAAAAATAAGCTGACTGAGGTAAGCCGCGCCGCCGTCAGCAGCCAGAACAGCGTATTATCATCGGGACGATCCGCCCGATCCATTAGAATCACAAATAAGCCGAAGCCGATTCCCGCCGCCGCAGGCAGTCCTAACTCGCGCAGTTGGACGGACGTACCATCCGATTGCGAAATCAGCCAAATCCCGATCAATGCCAGCCCAAAACCGAGCAGTTTAAGTGTATTCGGCAGCCCTTCCAGAAATGCGCCTGCGATCACTGGCAGTCCCGCCGTCAGCACCGCCGCGACAGGTGCCGCCGTCCCCATCCGTCCGGTTGCCAGCGCTTGATAAAATAAGACCAACCCCACCGCGCCGCACAATCCTGCGATTGCCGCCCACGCCAGCCGATCCCACGAAGGCACAGCCTCACGCAGGAGCAGCGCCAACCCGATCACGAGCAGGATGCTAAAGGCCTGCGATGCGATCACGACGCTGTAGGCACTGGCACGTTTGCTCGCCAACCCACCGCTAAAATCACCCGCCCCCCATGAGGCCGCCGACGCGAGGCCAAAAAGAATAGACACAAATTCTGAGTTCAAAAGGGTCTCCTAAAAGAAAGATTAGACGCAAAGGTGCGAAGGACGCAGAGCATCGCAAAGAGGGGTGATTTATTGTCCTTGCACGGGCGTAAGCCGCAGCTTTTTTATATCTGCAACGCTTCGATAATACGTCAAGACCTTTAGCCCCGTCAAAAATTGAATTTTAACGCTCTTGTACTAAACACTCTGCGTAGCTCAAGCGCCCCGAAAGCGTTTGTTAGGGCGCTGTAGTGAACCGTTGCGTTCAAGCCAACTTAAGAGTAGGATATATTTTATAACCGTTTTTGACTTAACCAGTGGGGGAAAACCGTAATGTCCGATCAGCCCCGCACCACACGCCCATCAATTTCTAAATCTGGCGTGTTCCCGCGTCCTGTAATTGAGCCAGAAATGCACCTTGACGACTCGCGCCCGACCATCCTGCCCGAAAAACGAGATGCTGGCGGAGCGACCACCGGGAATATCCAGACTGTGCGTGAAGGAATCGACAGCAGCAATGAACAAAGCGACGATGACCGCGCTGCTAGGAATTAAAAAAGATGCCCGAAGGCCAGATTTTTAATGTGATGATCGCGTTTTTTGAAGAGGACGACTGGAGCTTTCAGTGGATGGAAGGGCTGCCCGTCCTGAGCATGGGCTTTACCGGGCGCAGCGGCAAGTGGATGTGCTACGCGCAAGCCCGTGAACAGCAAGAGCAGTTCGTCTTTTATTCCGTCTGTCCGTTGAATGCGCCGCGTGAACGTATGACGGCGATTGCGGAGTTCGTCACCCGCGCCAATTATGGCATGATTATCGGCAACTTTGAAGTTGATTATGCCGATGGCGAAATTCGCTATAAAACCAGTATCGATGTCGAAGGGGATCGGCTGACCTCGCCGCTGGTCAAGCAGATGGTGTACGCCAACGTCCTTATTATGGATCGCTACCTGCCGGGCTTAATGAGCGTGATCTATGGCAATGCCTCGCCCATTGAAGAAATTGATAAGATCGAAACGGGCTTGCCGATGTCGTTTGGCGAAGATGACGAGTTGCTCGATGGCCTGCTGGAAATTGATGACTTTTACGACGAAGATGACTTCGATGATGATTTTGACGACGAAGACGACTTCGACGATGATGATTTAGGCGACGACAGCGATTTCGGCATCCTCCCGCCCGGGAATGCCAATTTGAATTGATGGTCACAACCGTTCTTATTGCGCTCACCCTCGTTATTCAAGTCGTCGTCGTGACGATTTCCATTTTGCCCTTTATCCCCGGCCCGCTGCTGCTGTGGTTGGTGAACATCGCCTTCGCCTTCCTCAATGATTTTGAGCGTCTGCCGCCCATTTTTTTAATCATCTTAACTGTGCTGATGTTGATGGGGATGACAACCGGACTCTGGATGCCGCTGCTCGGCATGAAGGCGCAGGGCGTTTCTTGTTGGGGGACGCTGGGGATGCTCATCGGCGGCTTGATCGGGACGTTTGTCGTGCCAATCCCGGTTTGCGGTACGCTCGTCGGGGCGATTCTCGGCGCATTAGCCTTCGAGCTGGTCAACGCGGGCAGTATGGAACACGCCGTCTCTACCGGAAAGGCCGCCTTTAAGACCTTCATCTTAGAAATGTTCGCGGACTTTACGATCACGCTGGTGATGTTTGGTGTTTTCCTCGTCAGTCTGTGGGTGACGGGATAGCAGATGATTCAACTTTAACCACCTAAACGCAGTGACGACACCAACAGCGCCAAGATTTTGAACTTAAATCTCTATCTGGACTTTATCCAATAGTGATCGAAAAAAGGAATGGCTGAAATTGAGCGCTCACTCAAGTAGATTGACTATAAGGAAGGAAGCATGGGTGCTACGCTTATACGCATCTGCTAAGGTAAGCAGTGGTAGAAGTGCCTAGGAGAACCTCGCTGAGAATCAAACATCCGGCATTGCTACCGGATGTTCGAGTGGTGTCTTAGATTGTGGGTAATATAGGACTCGGACCTATGACCTTCTCGACGTCAACGAGACGCTCTGCCAATTGAGCTAATTGCCCTAACTGCATTTCATAACAACGTAAATGACCTCCTTTGGCAAGGATGAATTGCCATTCCCCCCTTGCCGATTTGGGCGGTCACAGCATATTGGCCGAGTTGGTGGCCTACCAAATCACTCATGTACGGTCATTCCAGTCATAAAGTCATGCGATTCCGACATTATAGCATCAAACGAAATTCACTGTGGACTCAATAGGTTCCTCCAGTAAGTTGTCTTATTACTGCGTTGAATTTGAAGTCGCTACCATCGATTTTTTGCTCATTCGTTCTGTTACTTCACAATCATTTATGCTCTAATCGTCATTTAACGTTGATCAGCAACCCTGAAGGCTACTCACTTAATTTTGGAAGCTGGAACTTATGCGGATACTCATTGTCGAAGATGAACCTAAATTGCTTGGCTTTCTTAAGCAGGGGCTTGAGGAACAGCGTTATGCGGTGGATACTGCCCAAACTGGTGAAGATGGCTTGCATTGGGCGCTTAACTTCCCCTATGACATTATGATTCTTGATGTCATGCTGCCCGGTATAGACGGTTTAGAACTGTGCCAAGTCTTAAGAAATCGCCGCATCCAAACACCGATCCTGATGCTGACGGCACGTGATACAGTTGATGATCGTGTAGCCGGGTTAGATCGTGGTGCAGACGACTATCTGATTAAGCCCTTTGCCTTCCGCGAATTATTGGCACGGCTGAGGGCATTAGCGCGGCGCGACACGCCACATGGGTCTGCCACCTTACAAATTGGCGAACTTTATCTCGATACCGTCACCCATACCGCACGACGCGGCGATAAACATATCGAACTCAGCGCTAAAGAATATGAACTGCTGGAATTCCTCATTCTCCATCCCAAGCAAGTGCTTTCCCGAACAGTAATCGCTGAACACATCTGGAACTACGACTACAGCCCGGAATCGAATGTGGTCGATGTCTATATCCGTTACTTACGCAGGAAAATTGATGATGGCTACGAAGATAAATACATCCGCACGATTCGGGGAACGGGCTACCAACTGGTGGACCCGGATTACGCCTAAAAGCCTGCGCTTCCGGCTGGTATTGTGGGCAACGGTCATCCTTTGCATCATCCAGATTTCTTTGGGTGCGGCTTTTTATCTGCTTACGTCCAACTGGTTATTAGGTCAGTTAGACCGCACGCTCGCGACAACAGCGACTCAGGTTGCCGAAACGTTACAAGGGGCGGATTTCATTGACGATGGCAGATTGAATTTTCAATTCCGCGATGTGGATGATCCTGTGAATGCGTTTTTAGAGGAACGTTTATTCTTTATTCGGGTAATCGACCAACTACAAGGCGAAATTCTCGTATCTAGTGCGGGCTATGATGTTGATATTAGCCCTAACGCGCGAGCCGTAAGAACGAGTTACGAAACGCTGCTGCTGCGAGATACGACGACCACAATGCGCGTTTATACCCTGCCGTTGGAAGAAAAAGCGCTGGCGCTGCAAGTGGGCGGCTCGATGATCGAAGTAAGCGCAACACAAGCGCAAATACGCCGCATGATCGCTGCTGCGCTGCTGCTCACGGTGATTCTTGGTGTGGGCAGCGGTCTTTTTCTGGCAAACCGTGCTTTAATCCCGATTAAGGCGATTACGAGAACAGCGCAACAAATCAGCGAGCATGACCTAACCCAGCGTATCACGCGCACCTTATCCGACGACGAATTGGGGCAGCTCGCCCGAACTTTTAACACGATGTTAGATCGTATCGAGCAGGCTTTTCAACATCAGCAGCGTTTTACAGCAGATGCCGCCCATGAGCTGCGAACACCGCTCTCGATTATGCAGACCGGGATTGATGTCGTCTTATCGCAAGATCGAAGCCCGACGCAATATCGTGCGGCGCTTGAGAGCGTTCACGAAGAAGTGCAACGCCTTACTTCACTCACTGTCGGTCTGCTTACTTTAGCTCGTGCGGATTCTCACACACTCACCTTGCATCACACCGCGATGGATTTCTCGATTCTAGCGAATACTGTTGTAGATCAAGTGACTGCCATCGCGGAACATAAAAATATCACTCTACTGCGCGAGATTGCACCTTACATCTGGTTGCAAGCGGATGAAGACCGCATGATTCAGCTCACCCTTAATCTGATCGAAAATGCCGTGAAATATACGCCCAATGGCGGATGCGTAACGGTCACGCTTGCCCAAACGAGCAGCCAAGTCTGTTTTACGGTTGCGGATACGGGGTCAGGAATTGCACCCGAACATCTCCCCCACATTTTTGATCGCTTTTATCGGATGGATCGCTCACGCAACCGCGACCAAGGCGGCTTTGGGTTAGGGTTAGCTATTGTGCAGCAGATCGTCCATCTTCACGGGGGTGAAATTACGGTTGCCAGCGAGGTCGGGGTTGGGACACAGTTTTTAGTGAGGCTTCCTACTTCATAGTCCTCTAATTGTCATTTAATTTTGCGGAATAAGCATAGTCCTATCGAATAGTCCTCAGTGTGAGGACGGCAATAAAAAAGGATAGACGATTATGCAGCGCAAGTTTACAGCCAAGTCTTTGTTTGTTGGTATCGTTTTGTTGTCGATGCTCGTTTTATCGTTGATGTCCGTCGCCGCGCAGGACACCAGCGTTGAAATTGATCCAGCCAATTTTGTCGAGATCGTTGACAATCCTTATTTCCCGCGTCTTCCCGGTATGCGTTGGGTCTATGAAGAGCAGACTTCCGACGGGTTAGAACGCATCGAACTCGAAGTACTGGCGGAAAAGCGCGAGGTCATGGGTGTACAAACTACTGTGATGCGCGATACCGTATCTTTGGAAGGCGTAGTCGTTGAAGATACCTATGACTATTTCGCGCAGGATCTGGATGGGAACGTCTGGTACTTTGGCGAAGATGTCAGCAATTTTGAAAACGGGCAGATGCAAGACAAAGCTGGTTCTTGGGAAGCTGGTGTTGACGGTGCTGTACCTGGGATTGTCATGTATGGTGACATCACCGCGCACGTCGGCGAAACCTACCAGCAAGAACTCTACGCGGGTGAAGCCGAGGATGCCGCCACCTTGTTAAGCAACAGCGCCAGCCTTACTATCCCTTATGGTAGCTTTGAAAATGTCGTCATGACGTATGATTTCACCTTACTCGACTCGCAATCCCAAGAGGTTAAGTTCTTCGCGGCTGGCGTGGGTGAAATTAAGGGTATTAATCTGATTACAGGCGAACAGGCGTTTCTGGTCGAGTTTACCCAACCCTAGGTGAGCGTTAGCTTCTTCAGGGTCAACCTTAGGTGATTTCATAAGGGTCTAATCGTTATTTAATCCGCCGAGTTGACCCTAACAAGTATCCAAGCGGTTGACTTGGAAACAGCCAAACAAAGTAAGGAGTTATATAAGGTGAACAAAAATCGTAAATTTCTCTCTCTAGTATCATTGGGGATGCTGCTCGTCTTATTTGGCGGGGGTTTTGCGATCCTCAGCCGAAACGTGCAAGCGCAAGCCGAGTCACCTGCGGTGGTTGATGATGACTCATCAGGCGAAAATGAACCTGATGAAGCCGATGAAGTCGCGCCAGCCAACACCGGAATCACTGCCGAACAAGCACAGGCCAGGGCTGAAGCCGAAACAGGCAGTACAACCCTAGGGGTCGAATTCGACATTGCGGGCGGCATCCAGATTTTCGAAGTCGAAATGACCGATGGAACAGACGTGGAAGTTGATGCCAGCGATGGCACGATCATTCGGATTAAACAGCGCGACGAAGACTAG
>DAOTTO010000409.1:0-1976 GCA_034437895.1 Anaerolineae bacterium
CTGGTGCTGGAAACAGCGGCATCCAGACTGTACGCCAGCGGCTCAAGGAACAGCGGCAGATCATAACGGCGGCAGTCTTCCACCACAGTCGTGATGAATCCTTCGATTTCTTCTGCGAGTGCGCCTGAATCGGGATGATAATAGGCCAGCAGCTTGACCGCCGAGCCGCCCATTCGCTTGATCTTGGCGACATCCCAATCAGGATCGAATTCCATACGGCGGTAAGTCGCATCGCCGCTGTAGCCGCTTTTTTCCACCGCCATCAGCAGGCCACTCGTCCGCGCCATGTTGAGCGCCGGAGTCAAACCATATTCGCTGTCGAGCAGCAGGGCGCTGGCATTGCGAGAAAGTGCCGCCACCACTTCGCTTTTGATCTCAACGGCGGTATCGTAAGAGGTGTTTTCCGCCAGCATCCGGCGATACGTGCCGCGCTGATCGAAGGCGACGATGGTAAAAATATTGTTTTCCGCGCTGGTCTTCTTTAGCCCTAGCCATTTACCAGGTGTCAGGGTTTGCATGGGGGATCTCCTTTAAGTCCACAAAAAATTATCGGATTTACCTCACCCCCAACCCCTCTCCAACCTAGAGAGGGGAGCAGGATTTTGCCTTAAGGGCTGTTCGAGAGGCGAGGTGTATTTTCAAACGATCAACCTTGGCGGTTAAAAATTAAAAAATTTCACTGTGTCGCTGTGCCCTGCGCTTGAGCATAAAGCGCCGCGCCGAATAAGCATACATTATCGCCCAATTGCGCCGGTTTTAACAGATCGGTTGGGTTAAAATCGGGATGCAAAATGCGCTCTGCGATCACGCGGTTGGCAGGATTCAAGATGAGATCGCCCAAAAGCGAAACACTCCCGCCGAGGACGATCACCTGCGGATTAAACAAGTGCATCAGATTGACTACTCCCACGCCGAGCCAATAACCTGCTTCTTCGATGATGCCTAAAGCAAAAGCATCGCCTGCTTTAGCGGCTTCACCGACGGCTTTCCCATCGACTGCCGCTACATCCCTCAGCGACGAGGGCTGATCGGTCATGCTCAATCGTTCCTTTGCGATATGCCCAATCGCGGTGCCGGAGGTGAGTTCTTCCCATCGTACCAGCCGCCCATCAGGAAGCGCAAACTGTTGATGTCCGGGTTCAATCGCCATGCCGTGTGCGCCGGAAAACAATTTCCCGTTGATGACCGCGCCGCCGCCGACTCCGGTGCTGATCGTCAGGTAAATCGCTGGATCGCAGCCCCGCGCCGCGCCGAGATGATATTCCGCCAGCACCGCGACATTCCCATCATTCTGCATAAAAGTCGGCGCTCCGCCAAAGGCCGCGCTGATTTGGGGCGCAAGCGGGACTTCATGCCAACCGGGAATCGTTTTCACATAATGGATGATGCCGCGTTCTGAGTCAAGTGGCCCCGGCGCAGCGATGCCAATCGCGTTGATCTTCGCGCCGTCGGGGACGACCTGCCGCGCTGTGTCGATCATACGGGCGATAACCTCTTCCGGCGTTTGATCGACCCGCGAGAGGGTTTCATGACGGGCGACGAGTTGTAAATCCGCCGAAAACCACGCGGCGCGGGTGCGCGTCCCGCCGAAATCAATGGCTAATAGGCTCACGCTTCCTCTTCGGCTTCGATTCTTCCGACGAATGCCCGCCGCCAACCAGGTGAAAGTGCCGCGACATCCGCCAGCGCTGCCATATCTTCCATCGCATCAGGCGACTCGATGCGATCATTCATCAGCTTATAGACATAAGAAATCGTGAATTTGGGATAGGGACGGGCAATCAGTGTAATCGGCAGCCCGGCCTCGACTTCGCCTTCCTGCAAAACGCGATGATACCAACCGCCCCAGGCTTTTACATCCACACGGGCGGTCAAATCTTTAATCCCCCACCGCCGCGCCAACTTCCAGCACGGCATACGCGGTTGCGCCACTTCAAGCTGAACTTCGCCAATGGCATAAATATCGCCGATGCAGA
>DAOTTO010000410.1:0-4381 GCA_034437895.1 Anaerolineae bacterium
CTGCAATACAAAGGCAGTCGTGAGCGCACGATGGAAATGTTCGACTGGCGCGACAGCGAATCGCCCTTCGCGGTGCAGTTGTTCGGCAGTGATCCGCGCATGATGGGCGAAGCGGCTAAGATGGTCGTCGATTATGGCGCGGATATTGTGGACATCAATATGGGCTGTTGGGTGCCGAAGATCGCCAAGAATGGCAACGGCGCAGGGGCGGCCTTGCTGCGGGATGTGTGTACCGCCACGACAGTTGTGCAGGCGGTGGTCGATGCTGTGCCATCTACGCCCGTAACGGTCAAAATCCGTACCGGATGGGAGCCGGAAAATCCCACTGCTGTACCTTTTGCCAAGGCCGCCGCCCAAATCGGTGTGAAGGCGATTGCCGTCCATGCCCGATTCGCTAATCAAGGCTTTGGCGGCGAGGCCGATTGGGACGTGATCCGGCAGGTGAAAATGGCGGTGTTAGAAGTCGGCGCAGACATCCCCATTATCGGCAACGGGGATGTAACCTGCGCGGCAGATGCGCGGCGGATGATGGCACTCACGGGCTGCGATGGCGTGATGATCGGGCGGGCAGCGCTGGGGAATCCTTGGATTTTCAGAAATATTTATGCTGAACTTAATTCGGACATGATCTATGATGCCCCTACGCTTTATGAACGGGCTGCGATGGCGATTTATCATGCCGAACTGACGCTCGAAACGACAACCTTACCGCAAGCCAAAGCTATTCGTGAACTGCGCGGACAACTGCTCAAATATTGCGACGGAATCCCTGACGCGACGACGATTCGCGATTATCTCGTCCAGGCTGAGTCGCTGGCAGAGATTAAGGCTGCCCTCGTGCTGATTTAGTCGCTCACCATCGGCATTTGCTTAAGATAGCTGCTTTCAGTCGCCAGCTTGAGCATAAAGGCCGCCACATCCGCCCGTGAAATACGGATGCCGGAGTCTTTGCCGACATAACCAACGCGATATTTGCCCAACTGTGGGCCTTCCGTCAGCATCGGGCCGCGCACAATCGTCCAATCAAGGCCGCTGTTACGGAAAGTCGCAACGGCGTTTTCCGAATCTTTCAGCACTTCTGCCGAAAGCAGTCGCAAGAGTACACCCATCACCCGATCCATCACTTTCGGCTCGTCTTTTTCATCACGAATACCCGCCCCAGTTAGGCTGACCAATCGCTGGACACGGTGCTGCTGCATGGCGGCGACGATGTTTTGCGCGGCGGTAGCCAGCATCGCTTTACCAGAGGTTTTATTAGGGCCGAGGACGTTAAGGACGGCATCCGCGCCTTTAATCGCTTCCGCCACTTTTGCCGCATCTTGAATTTCGCCCTGAATGGAGGTCAAGCGCTCATGCTGTACCGGAATTTTGCTCGGAGTCCGGGCAAAGGCGACGACCTCATGTCCGGCGGCTAATGCCTGCTGAATCAGCGGAATGCCTGTGCGTCCTGTCGCGCCAAAAATCACCAATCTCATCGCATCACCTCCTGCTTATCAAGCTGGCGCATTAATCCGAGCATTTTGCTGGCGGGTTGTGCGCCAGAAAGCGCATATTGATCCTGAAACACGAATAACGGTACGCCGCTAACACCCATCCGTTGGGCTTCATGGGCTTTTGTCAGCACGGCCTCACGCGCATCGTCGCCGTGCAGTTGTCGGGCGATAGTTTCCGCATCCAGCCCATTTTGCCCTGCGATCTGTACCAGCGTAGAAAGATCGCCAATGTTCAGGCCGTCCTCGAAGTACGCCTTATAAAGCGCATCAATCATCGTTTCTTTCAGATTTTGCGGCGCGAGTTCGATCAAACGATGAGAGAGTAAAGTATTCGGCGCGTATTGAATCTGCTCAAAATTGAAGCGCAAGCCAACCGCAGCTCCGGCGCGGCGCGGTGCATCGAAGAAAAATTCAATATCGTCCGAGCCACCCTTCGCCGCCATATAACGGCGGAAGTCCGCGCCTTCCAGCGGGATCGACTCGTTTAAGAAAAACGGGTGATATTCAACCGTAACAGGTGTCCCATCCCACTGCGCCAGCGCATTTTTTAACTGCTGCTTACCGATCCGGCACCAGGGGCACACCGTATCGTGAAATACATCAATTTTCATACATTTCCCATTCCACGTTATCTGTAACAATTCAACTTGTGTTATGCTTTAAATAAGATTATGTGGGATATCATTCTCTAAAACAAGTACACACATTTTTAGGGTATAGTCTTAAAAAGCATACTATCAGGGGAAATCATGACCGAGAAAAAATATACCTGCCCGGTAGAAGCCACCCTCGACATGATCGGCGGCAAGTGGAAGCCGCTGATCCTGTTTTATCTACAGGAAAAAACGCATCGTTTCGGGGAATTAAAGAAACTCATACCGCAAGTCACGCAGCAGATGCTCACATTACAACTGCGCGAACTTGAGCATGATGGCATCGTCCATCGCGAGGTCTACCGAGAAGTGCCACCGAAAGTGGAGTATTCGCTGACAGAGCGCGGCAGAAGCCTTGAACCGCTGCTGAATATGATGCTCAATTGGGGATTACAGTGGATGAATGAGGCTGCCGAAGAACCTTTGATGCGGCCTTAAGCATAGAAGGTTTCCGCCAACGTCTCATCTTGCTTGAGGACAAAGGCAACCGCCTCATCGCGGGTTGGAAAGCTGCGGTAGCGTAACCCTAACACGCTTAAGACGACATTGCTGATCAAATGCACAAAATGACTCGCGCCGACAATCACCGTCCAGTCATTTCGACCATGCTTGTGGCGCGGTGTTAGGCGTGTTAGCTCGCTAATGCTGGTCGGGAAAACCGTCATGTGTGTGACATCGACAATGGCAAAGATCGGCGCAACACCCTCCTCCAAAAAAACGGCGGTTTCTTTGCCTAAACTCACAATCTCGCCGATGGTCAATTCGCCTGTGATTTCGATGTTGATGACGCGCTTCTCGACTTGCCATTGAATTGTATATGACATTGTTACATCCTATCTAAACTTGTTTCCTTATAATAATGGCATCCCTTGTTTTAAAACATTAAGAAATCGCATAGACTTTACCCCAAAATGGTACTCTACGCTTCGTTAAAAGAATTCGCATATAATGACTGATAGAGCGCCGTCTCTTGTTAGGCGTATATGATTCAAGGAGAACTTTTATGAGCTACAAACGGAACTTGCTGATTATCTTACTTTTGATCCTTATGGTAAGTTGGGCGGCAGTCGCGCAAGCCCAAACCGCCGAGCGCATTGGCTATGGTGAACTGGTCAACGGAGAATTAACGACGGCCACACCGGAAATGACTTATGAGTTTGAAGCGAAATCGGGTGATGTTATCGTGGTTGCGATGGCGGCAGAGTTTGATACGCGTCTTTATATCAATAATGACGCTGGCACCGAGTTAATCAGTGATGATGACACCGGCTTTGGGACGGATTCTTTAATCGCCAACTATACCATCCCAGCGGCTGGCACATTTACGATCCGCGCCACCAGCTTTAGCGGGAGCGCTGAAGGCAGCTTTGGGCTGTATGTGGATGAAGTCAGCGCTTTGCAATCGGTTGAGCCGGGGCAGGTCATTGAAGGCGAGTCCGAAGGGTTGATCGGGGTATATCGTGTTGCTGCCCAAGCGGACGATGTACTGCTGGTGAATGTGACCGCAGAAGGCAGTGATTCCGGCGCGGCATTAATTGATTCCTCTGGCTACAACGTTTCTGAAAGTGCTTATCTGGATGGGCTGAACGGACGGCTTGGACCGAGCGTGCTTCAGCAGGACGACAATTATATTGTTGTAGCGGCAGGCACAGGGGCATATACCGTATCTTTCAGCAATGTTGACCTAACGACATTGACCTTGGGTGAAGGCGTTACCGCCAGCCTCACGCCTGATTCCGAAGGTCTTTATTACAGCTTTGTCGCAGAAGCCGGACAGGTGTTAAATATCAGCGCCGACAGCGGCAGCACCCTCGATACACGCATGGTCGTGCTGGGGCCGTATGGTTATGAAGTCGCCAACAACGATGATGCACCAGGGTCAATTGATCCTGCCATTAGCGATTATGTGGTCGATTCCGAAGGCACGTATATTGTCGTTATTACCTCACAAAACCCCAATGCACGGCTGGCGGGAGATGTTGTCGTCACGGTAACGACGGCAGAACTAACCAGCCTTGACGATGGCCCCGTCACGGTGGAACTTGATACTGAACAGACCGCGCAAGTGCTGACGTTTAACGGAGTGGCGGGTGAAGTCATTCGCATGACGTTTGATGTGAGCAGTGCCGATTCGTTTGCGTCGCCTTACCTCGACATCACGCAAAACAACAACTCGATCGTTTACCTCAGCCTCCGTGGGGTCAACCGTCTACAATTTGATTTCGTCGTCACGAC
>DAOTTO010000411.1:0-2158 GCA_034437895.1 Anaerolineae bacterium
TCTGCATCCATCGCCGCAATCCAAGGATATTTGGCGACGGCGATGGCGGTATTACGCGCTTTACATGCACCGCCGTGATTATTTTGAATGACGGTGATGCGGGAGTCTTTTTGGGCATACTGCCGCAAAATTTCCAGCGTATTATCTGTCGAGCCATCATCCACGACGATGATTTCAAATTGTTGAAACGTTTGTTTTAAGATGCTATCCAACGCCTCACCGATAAAATCCGAAGCGTTATAAGCTGGCATAATCACACTAATCATTGAGCAGGGACCTCGGCAGGGATAGGTTGTGCTTTTTTCGCTGGATTATCGTAGTTACGGAAGTAAAAAATCAGCCCCAACAGCGTGAGCGCGGCGGTTATGGCGGATTCAATCGGAATGCCAATCATCCCCCAAGCGCCGACGAAAAGAATATCTAACACGACGGTGAGAATGGTCGGAATAATTTTGGACTGGAAGGACAAACGCTGTTTACCCATCGAGACCAAACTCGCATCCAGAATGCGGCTGATGGTTGTAATCACAGGCAAGAGGGCGACAAAAAACAAGAATAGGAGAGTTACTTCGCTGTCATAGCGCCCATTGTAAAGACGGTTAATCAGCGGCTTGCCAAATATCATCAGGAAGAAAAAGTAAGTGGTTGTGAAAATTACGACCAATGTGACCACTTGTTTGACACGCTTCGTAAGCCCGGTTTTGCCTTCCTTGTTATAGACGCGCACAAAATTGGGCGTAAGCAAGGTAATCATAGCCGCATTCGTCTGGAAGATGGGCATTACAAGGTTCATCGTCGCACGCAGGGCGGCGCTGCCCCCATAACCCACCAAAATCGGTAGCAGTAGATAGCCAAAATTGGTCGAAATCCATGAAAGCCCTCTTGCGGAAAGCGACCATTTGCCTTGAAGCCAATGGTCGTTGATGATCCCACGCGCACTCACGATACTTTCGGGGTTTGTCTTCTTAAAGTGGGGCTTGAGGACATAAAGCTGTACAACGCTCGTGACTAGCCCGGCTACGCCCATCCCTAAGAGGGCCGAAAATGGGGTCAGCCTATCTGTCCAAAATAGAAACAACGTGGATAAAATATTGGTGACGAGGTAAACGCCGCTTCCAATTGCTGACCATTTTGGTTTGGAAAGGATATAAAAAGGTTGGCGGATTAAACCGCGTGGCAAAAGAAAAGGCGAGGCAACCGCCGCACCTGCCATCGCCATACCAAGCAAAGGTGAATTGTAGCGCCAGATAAAGTAGGCGACTATGCCCATGAGACAGGCGATAACTAAAGAGAAAATCGCATGACCGAAGAAAACATACCCTAGGTAGCGTTTGAATTCTTTCTGATATTTGCCCGCGCCGTAATAGCTCATCGGGGAAAGCATGATGCCTTCGTAAAAGGTCTGTACCAGTAGAAACCATGTAAAAGCGACGATCACCGCGCCTGATTGTTCTTTAGGCATCCAACGCAGAATGAGCCAGTTCACAATGAAGTTGCTGCCTGCGAAAAGCACTTGGTCGATAAAAGCCCAACTGACTTTTTTACCCCAATGTCCATAACGCCCATAGAGTGACCGGGCAGATTTTACGCCACGCGTAAGCGTATTTTCTCCGCTTGCCATAGATTTTTATCCTGCTATTTAGCGGTGATACATAATCTTGGTGAGTTTAGCACAATCTTCATAGGGTGATAGCGCCCATCAGGAGGGTTTTAAACATTTTTAGGAAATTCTTTATAAGTAGGACTTTACGCGGTTGACCAGGTTTTGTGGTGAAAGTTATTAGTTTTTAGTAAGGAACGGATTCTAGCCTTCAGCCGACAGCGGTCAGTTATCAGAAAAAGTGGCGGCAGTACTCGAAAATCTAGGCGATCTGATGATTACTTCCGCCGAAAAATTGACTTTAGAACCGCTTTTTTGGGGAAAATTCAAAAGTTTGAATCACGCCAAGAATTAAATTTTCCCAGCCTGCTTTGACTAAGACTAATCATTGTGAACTGCTTGACTTTTAAATCAGTTTGAATTTAGTTTCATGAATTTCGTAAATATTCCATGAATCACGTAAATTATCGGTACTTTACTCCCTTTTTTGCCGAGGGGGAGGTCGTTACTGAGCAAAGGTATGCTATTCTGACTTTCGTGTCATGTGAATTCGTTGCG
>DAOTTO010000412.1:0-27751 GCA_034437895.1 Anaerolineae bacterium
TGCTGATAATTTTCTAGAATCGCAATCAGGATGCGCGGGGTCGCCAAGCCGCTGCCGTTGAGCGTATGGACAAACTGGGCTTTTTTGCCTTCCGCCGGACGATATTTGATGTTCGCCCGCCGCGCCTGAAACGATTCAGTATTGCTGCATGAGCTAACTTCCAGCCATTCGGCGCATCCCGGCGACCAAACTTCCACATCATATTTCTTGGTGGCGCTAAAGCCGAGATCGCCCGTTACAATTTCCAGCCGCCGATAATTCAAATCCAGCGCTTTGCAGATGTCACAAGCTGCTTCGACCAGTAATTCCAGTTCATCGTAGCTGGTTTCGGGCGAGGTAAATTTATACATCTCCACTTTTTGGAATTGATGCACACGCTTGATGCCGCGCACATCGCGTCCGGCGCTGGTTTTCTCGCGGCGGAAGCAGGGGGTATTCGCCACATAATACAGCGGCAGATCGGCTTCATCCAGAATTTCGTCGCGGTGCATGTTGGTGATGGCGACTTCCGCCGTCGGCAGCATATAAATATCTGCGTCCGCGTCGGTATAGACGACATCGCGGAATTTGGGGAACTGTCCCGCGCCGTACATCATCGGTTCTTTGACGAAGAAAGGGACGTAAAGCTCCTCAAAGCCTTTTTCCCGCGCTTTATCGAGGAAGAATTGTTCGAGCGCCCGCTGTAACCGCGCACCCCAGCCACGCAAGACATACCCGCGTGATCCGGCGATGCGTACTCCACGCTCGAAGTCAATGATGCCGAGTTCCGGCCCCAAATCCCAATGCGGCTTGGGCGTAAAATCAAAGGTGCGCTTTGTCCCTTGCTCAGGCCAGGACTTATTAAATTCGTCGCTTTCGGCAACCGGAACACTTTCATGCGGCAGATTGGGCAGCCAGAGCATATTCGTTTCCAACTCTGCGTCCACTTGGCGAATCTGGTCGTTGAGTTCGTTGACGCGATCCCCCATTGCGCGGAGGGCATCCATCAACTGATCCATCGCGCCGTTGATTTCAGCCGTTTCTGCCACAGCGACGGGCGCAGTCGCTTCCATCAATTGGGCGGCAGCATCATAATTTCCGGCGGTGATGGCTTGCGCTGCGCCGAGCGCTAATGATGCTTTACCCGCATCATCGAGCGTTTTGCTGCCGTGCAGTCGCCCGATATTTTTGTTCAGCTTGTTTCGATTAGCCTGAATCGTCTCGGATTCGATGAGTAACGTACGCCGTTTTTGATCTAAATCAAGGATCACGTCCACACGGTCACGCGCATCAGGATCATTGAGTTTGGTAAAGCCTTCTTTGACGAAATCCGGGTTTTCACGGATTAGGGTGATGTCGAGCATCGTTTTCTCCTGTAGTGATGAGCTATGAGTGCTGAGTAATGAGTAAGATGTGTTTTCGTATTTTTGAAATACTCAAAATAGGCTTGCGAAAGTGATTTGAAGCCATTAAACCACCAAGAATTTGAACTAAAATCTCTGTGATCTTTGTGGCCTCTGTGGTTCAATCTTCGTTGTTTTATTTCCTAAACCTACTTCATTACTCATGACTCGTTACTTTCAGCCGCATTTTGCTGGGTATCTTCATCTGACCACGCTGGTTTTTCGCCCCGCGTAGGGGGCTGCATCGGCGGCAAAGGGCGGGTAAAATCGCGATACAGCCGTACCGCCGCAAGCGCCAGCCCGATTAATATGACGGCAAAAATCAGCGCATCAAAGACCTCACGGGTCATAAATTCCAAATTTGGCATGTCAGGTTTTTCTCCACAATAAAAAACGCCCGCCCTAATCGTTCAGGACGAGGCGTTGGTTCGACTGGCCTCAAGGTGGCGGTCTGGCTTAATTACACGGTTGCGCTATCAGAAGAAGACACATTAGAGGGCTGTGCTTCCGGCTTGGGCGCTTCTTCGCGCCACAGGGGCAGCATGAAGCTGAACGTTGTGCCTACGCCTTCTTCGCTCTGGAACCACATCCGCCCGTTCATCGCTTCGACCTCATTTTTACAAAGATACAGGCTTAAACCGTAGCCAAATTCCGCAACGATTTGCGGCTGACGCGCCCGTTGGAACGCATCAAACACGCGCTCATGTTCTTTCTCGCGGATGCCGTAGCCTTCGTCGATCATGTCAATCTGCACATTTTGCCCTTTGGCACGGGCGACGATTTTGACTGGCGTGGCCTTCATGCTGTACATGATAGCATTCCGTAAAAGGTCATGCAAGATTCGCGTCAGATAGACGGATGAAGCCGCCACCGCCAAGTCTTTGGGAACATCAACGCTCAAGCGAGAGCGGTGATCTTGCGCTTCGGTTTCAGGATCGACCAGCATGATTTCATCAAGCTGCTCAGCGAAATCTTCAAAATAACTCACCAACGTGATTTTGCGGCGGCGCTCCTGCACAATATCGCGCATTTTGCCCGTGCGAATATTTTCCAGCCGTTCCAGCATGTGCATCAGTCGTCCGACGCGGTGCATGTGGACAGAAATCAAGCGGGTGAAGCCGCCGACGCGCCTACCGAGTAGTTCAACCCCCATATCGGGCTTGGCATGTTTGATGGTCTGTCCGATCAGGTCAACATGCCCCTGTGTGGAGTCGATGGCTTCCTGCATTTCGTCGCGGAAGCGATCCATCAGATTCGTCATCGCCGACCAATCCATCGTATCGATTGTAATCATAGTACAGACTTCGCCACTTTCCGTCAGCACTGCCGCCGCCCAACAGGGGATATATTCGCCAGAGCGAAAAATATGAAAGCGCATAGGACGGGAGGATTGCAGCGTTTTATCGCGGATGGCCTCAATCGTCTCATCAGGATTGGTCTGTTTGGTATTAAATAGGGTGGAAGCTGCATCCCAGCCTTTAGCGCGTATCAGGTTCAGATCAGTCCCCAGAAAGGTACGCGCCGCAAGATTTTCCATCACTAGCCGCCCATCCTTGCCAAAGACCATCACCCCCTGACCCAATCCGTCGAGTACGGTCCGCAAGTCGAATTTGATTTCCGCTGCCATGCTCCAACCCCGCGATTAGCCAAAAAATAAGAGAAATCTTAATGACCCCTCCTATTCTAACCAATTTTTGCGTTGGCGCTATGTCTGGTAAAAATGCGGTTCAGGGATCATCGTTTCAGAACCGTACTGGTCGTCAAAACCATTTTGAACCGCAAAGACACAAAGGACACAAAGAAAAATACATTATTGGTCTTCCTTTGTGAACTTCATGCCTTTGTGATTGATGTTGATCTTTTATAAATCGGATTAAATTTAATGCGATAGGTTGCTTGAGTCGATTATTTCTCATCCCGTAGATGCGGAAACAACAGCACGTCACGAATGGAACGCTGATTCGTTAGGAGCATCGCCAGCCGATCAATCCCCATGCCGAAGCCTCCGTTAGGCGGCATCCCGTAGCGCATCGCCCGCAGATAATCGATGTCCAACGGCGCGGCCTCGTCGTCGGTCTCGGCATACAGGCGCTGCATATCGAGAAAGCGCTGCTCCTGGTCAATCGGGTCGTTCAGTTCGGTAAAGGCGTTGCCTATTTCTATCCCTGCAATGAAAAACTCAAAGCGCTCGACATGAAAATCATCGTCATCGACACGCTTGGCGAAGGGCGAAATATCACGCGGGTAATCGGTGATGAAGGTCGGCTGGATCAGATTCGGCTCGACATATTTACTGAGCAGATGATCGACCAACTTACCCCATGTTTGCCCCGGTTTAACCGAATCGCCACTAGCCCGAATTGCCGTCGCCAGCGAGTCGGCATCCTGATAATCCATATAATCAATTTCGGCAAACTGCTTTATGGCGTTTCGCAGTGTGATCCGAGGCCAGGGCGCGGCGAATTCGACCTCTTTATCTTGAAATACAACTTTCGTTGTGCCGTTCACATATTCCGCCGCGAACGAAACCATCCGCTCGGTCAGACGCATCACTTCGTTGTAGTCGATGTAGGCTTTATAAAATTCCATCTGTGTAAATTCAGGATTGTGTTTAAAACTCACGCCTTCGTTGCGGAAATCGCGCCCGATCTCATAAACGGCATCATACCCGCCGACCAGCAGCCGCTTGAGGTAAAGTTCAAAGCTGATACGGAGATAGAGGTCTTGGTCAAGCTGATTGTGATGCGTGACGAAAGGCCGCGCCGCCGCGCCGCCATAGATCGGCTGGAGGATGGGTGTTTCTACCTCTAAAAAGCCCTCGCCATCAAGAAAACGGCGGATGGCGCTAATCATACGGGCGCGTTTGCGAAAGACTTCACGCACGTCATGATTTACGGCTAAATCGGCATAGCGCTGACGATAGCGCTGCTCGACATCGGTAAATTCGCCATATTCTTTGATGCTGCCGTCTTCCATCACCTGCTGTTTGATGACGGGCAGCGGACTTAAGGATTTGCTGAGTAAGGTTAATTGGGTAACACGCACACTGATTTCACCTGCCTGCGTCCGCATCAGTGTGCCGCTGGCTTGGACGAAATCATCCATCTCGATCAGCTTTTCTTTGACGAGATTATAGACGGCTTCATCCATATCGTTGACGCGCAGAAACAGTTGAATCCGTCCGCTTTCGTCCTCAATGTGCATAAAAGAGACTTTGCCCTTGATGTTGGCGCGGCGGATTCTGCCGCAGACAATCACTTCGAGGGCATTTGCAGCTTCGGGATTTTCGGCTTCGCGGGTTTGATAGTCTGTGATGGCTTGCACGGCGGTATGGGTGCGCTCGGCGTGACGGGGATAAAGCTGAACACCGGCCTCTTGCAATTGGCGGGCTTTTTCTAGGCGATCCAGTTCCAGTTTGTTCGGTTGCCAGGTCGTCATCATGTTTTATTTTCAGGGTTTCTTGTTAAAAGGGTAGAGAGATAAGATCAGATAGATAATCGCAAATCCGATGGCCTCTTGGTAGGGGCGAAGCGTGCCTCGCCCCTGCAGTTACTGAACATTAGTCGATTGAGGTGATTTTGAAGACGATTTCGCCATCGGGGGCTTTAACCGTCACTTTTTCTCCGACTTTCGCGCCCATCAGTGCTTTACCGAGCGGGCTTTCAATCGAGACTTTGCCCTCACGCGGGTTAGACTCTGCCGAGCCGACGAGATGATAAATTTCTTGTTCTTTCGTCCCTTGTTCGACGACGGTGACGTGCGTCCCAAAGACGACGACCCCTTTGTGTTCGACGACTTCCACAATTTGCGCGGTGCTGACAATCGACTCTAAGCGGGCGATTTCGCCTTCAACGAAAGCCTGCTCATTTTTTGCGTCTTCATATTCCGCATTCTCACTTAGTTCGCCGCCTTCTTCCATTGATTGGCGTAAACGTTCCGCCACCTGTGGACGGCGCACCTCAATGAGGTTCTTTAAACGCTTTTCGAGCGCCTCTAAGCCCTCTTGCGTTAAAAGCTGTGATTGATTGTTAACCATCTGTTTCGACCTTTCTAATGACAAAAATCACAAAAGACACAGCATGTTTGCTGTGTCCGTTTCCGGTATATTTAAAAATAAATGGCGCTGATTATTTCTAATATTGTGATATGCAGCGTGACTTTATCATGAAAATTCCGGCATGTAAAGTAAAAAACGCATAAACAAAGTTGGACATCACGCCTAAGTCATCCCCTGAAATTGCAATGTAAAGACCGTGCCTTGATCCGGTAGGCTAGTGACAGTGATTTCCCCGCCAAGAATTTTGACGACTCCATAGACAATCGGAATGCCCAATCCGCTGCCCTTGTAAGCGCGGATCGCGTCATGATCGGAACGGAAATACAAAGTGCCTAACTGCGCGATTTCTTCAGGTGTCATGCCAACGCCGTTATCGGAGACGGTCACAACCAGATTATTGCCGTCGGCAGTGCCTTTGACTGTCACCTTGCCGTCGCCTTCGGGCGAATAACGCAAGCCGTTTTCGATGAGTTTGGTCAGCGCCAAGGAGAGCAGTTCGCCGTCCGTCATCATGAGCGGCAGCCCTTGCGGAATATCAAATTCAAGCTGACGGTTCAGTTCTTCCACGATGGGGCGCGTTTGTTTTTCTGCCATGAGGGCGATGTTCTTAAACATATCCATTTTAGCATTTGGACGCAGGGCATCCCCTCTGATTTTGTTGATGTAACTCATGTCAGAGAGTAAGCTTTCCATGCGTTTACTATTGGTGCGAATAACCTGCAAAAGCTGGTTTTGCATATCGCTCAACACGCCTGCCATGCCCGGATTGCTGAGCATATCCGAATAGCCGCGAATGCTCGTCATCGGAGTACGCAGTTCATGGACGGCTATTTTAAGAAACTCGGTATTATCGTGCATCACTGTTTCAACATCAGCGGGTGGTTTCTGCGTATTTTCAGCAGCTTTTTGTTCTTCTTCGGCCTTCGTGAGCAAAGTGCCGACTTCTTCTAACTGTCCAGTCAAACGCACTGGGATAATCGCACCCTTACGTGCCGCCTCGATTAAGGCGTTAAGCTGATCTTGGGCTTCTTGCAGCGCTGGAGAAGTCATCGTTTTCCCTTTAATTGTTGGTGTGCCAATAGCGCTCGGCATAAACACCGCTACCGATGCAAAAGGCGTTTTCTACATCACGGCGCATAGCCTCTTCGCTTTTCCAGAAGGTGCTAATTTGAGATTTATAACAAGCGATGGCCTCGATTTTGGCATTCATATCGCTTGCGGACAGCGTTTGCGTTTCTGGCTTAAGTTTTAGGCGTGGCTTCATCAAATCTAAGGCGTTTTGGATGGCCTCATTGTTACGCGTATAAGGATATTCCTCATAAAATTTGACCTCAAGCGTAGGATTATGCTGCCGAATTTCTAATGCCCAATCGCGCACAATTTGATGATCGACATGATGGCCTACGCCAAGCGGCGCATAGAGTACCTTTACCCCTAAAAACACAAAGCGAAACAAGGTCGACTCAATCGATAAATATTTGCTGGTTGTGTCATTAGGATGAATCTCGCCAAAGATTGACTGCTCGCTAGGATAAAGCGGCAGTGCCAGATGTGTCCGATAAACGCTGTCGGCATATTCGCGGTGCTGTGCGGTTGCACCCACTATCGCCGCCGACGCACTATCTTCCTGCCTCCGTGTCGTAACCGGACTTTCCCCAATTGCCCAACGCTGATGTAAATCGCGCACGATAGGCGTATCTGGTAGGGGGTTGGGTGGGTCACCTGCCATCAATGTTAAGATCGTGACTGACTCGCCACGCTGCGTTAACTGATGAATCGTCCCGCCGCAGCTTAATATAGCATCATCCAAATGAGGTGAAAGAAAAACGTGCATCTCGCTTATTCATCTCCGCTCAACGCGACGCTAAAAGTGAAGACACTGCCTTTGCCCGGTTCACTTTCGATTTCGATGAAACTGCCCATTTGCTCAACCAAATTGCGCGTAATCGAGAATCCAAGCCCTGTGCCGGGCTGAGAACGGGTGTATTTATCGTCCGCCCGCCAGAATTTTGTGCCGAGCATGGCTTTCGCTTTTTCGTTTAAGCCAATGCCTGTATCCGAGACACTAAATTGGATGCGATCATCCGTCCGCTTTGCGCGTAAGGTGATGGTGCCGCCGTCAGGTGTGTATTTATAGGCGTTGGTGACGAGGTTCGTCAGGACTTGCAGCAAGCGATAATAATCGACTTGCATATTCGGCATTTGGGTTTCCACTTCTTCGATAAATTGGTGATTACGGGCTTGGATTTGTGGCAGGGTGCCGTCTTTTACGGCCTGAATAACGCTTTCAACAGGGACGAGTGTTTCTTCCATAAAAAAGTGGCCGCTTTCGATGCGGCTGATGTCGGCAAGGTCGGAAACCAAGATTTCCATGCGCTTGACGGTATCTTTGATCTTGGTCAGGTAGTCGATTTGACGCTCCGTCAAGCCGCCTTGCATCATCATCAATTCCGCATAACCACCGATGCCATTCATGGGCGCTTTTAAGTCATGGGCGACAATACCGACGAATTCACTTTTGGCTTTATCGGCGGATTTGACCGCCGCATACAGCCGCGCATTTTCGATGGCGACGGCGGCACGGGCAATCACCCGTGCAACGCGATCTTGCTGCTCCTCGGTGAAGGCATGGGCATCGTTGTGCTTTAAGACCACCGCGCCAATCACTTCTTGTTCGCGGCGGATGGGCATAATCAAGATGGTTTCGATGCCGAAGCGTCCAGCATCAAAAGTGATTGGTTTCCCACTTTTGATGACATCCCACACCTGCGGATACACATTATCGAGATAGGCTGGACTCGCATCGTTTTCCGCGATTCCGTAATGATGTACGGCGTGAACGTGCGGGGGGTCGCCTTCGATTAAGCCGAGATGCCCACTCGTCGCGCTGGAAACACGACACGCCCATTCCAGCGTAAAGAAAGTGGCTTTATCTGCGTCCAACGTCTCATTCATGAGCAGATCGATACGCCGAAGCTGCTGCAATTCATCCACACGCAGGGCAAGTTCGCGGTCTGTGGCGTTAAAGAGGATGGCGTTATCGAGCGCGACAGCCGCTTGCCCGGAAAACGCATCGAGCGCTTCTAAATCTTCCTGACGAAATAAGGCAGACATGGCACGGCTATCTACATAAACCACGCCGATGACGTTGCCACGCGCCCGCAAGGGAGTTGCCATGATACTGCGGAGTGACTGTGCGACGATGCTGGCTTGTCCGGCGAAGCGCGGGTCTTCCGCGGCATTGGTTGTGAGTAAGGGAAGGCCAGTATCCAGCACCTGATTCGTGACTGTCCGGCTGAATTTAAAATTGTCGCTGGTGAGGGTTTGTTGGTCGAGGTTACGCGCTGCTTTGACTTCTAATCCGCCGTCGTCATCACGCAGCATCAGGAAACCGCGTTCAGCGCCTGTGAGTTGGATGATCGAATCCATGACTTGATCCAGCACCGTTTGCAGATCGAGTGAGGAACCCATCAATCGACTGACATTGTAAAGCGCCTCGAACCGTCCGGCATTGGTTTGCTGCTTTTGGCCTGCGCCGACGCGCTCTAACAGTTCGTGGAGTTTGTCGATTTGTTTGCCTAAAAATGCTGCGTCAAGCCGCCCCGCCTTCACTTGGCTGCGGAGTAGATTGAGGTTGTTCCGCATATTGGCGATTTCAAACTCGGTAACGGGCGTACTTTTATCACTGCTCATGTAAGTTCAACTTTATCGCTTTGATGAACGGTTGCGTAATAATCACAATAGGCCGTCAGCGGACAGCGCTCACAGGCGGGTTTCCGCGCATGGCAGGTATCGCGCCCATGACGGATCAGGTAAATATGGAAGGCATAATAATCTTCTGGCGGCACGATGGATTCCATGACGGGATGCGCTTTATCCGCCGTGATTCTATCGGGTAAAAAGCCCACCCGCATCCCGACGCGGTGAATATGCGTATCCACTGGAAAAGCGGGTAAATTAAAGGCGAAGCACAAGACAATCGCCGCCGTTTTGGGGCCAACACCGTCAAGATTCACCAGCCAAGTGCGGGCTTCTTCCAGCGGCATCTCCTTCAGGAAGTCGATATTAAATTCGCCGCGTTGATCTCTAATAAATTCTAAAACTTTTTGAATGCGTGGTGCTTTTTGGTTTGCCAACCCCGCCGGACGCAGCACGTCGATTAATTCTTCTGTCGGCGCGTTGACGACTTCTTCCCAATCGGAAAAATGTTTTTTGAGCGCGAAAAATGCCCGGTCACGGTTAACGTCATTGGTGTTCTGGCTCAAGATGCAGCTTACCAGTTCATCCATCGCGTCTTGCGTATAGTGCCAGATGATGGGGCCGTAAACTTCGCTCAGTATATCAAGCACCGGCGTATATTTGGCACGACGGCGCTCAAAATCAGGAATGGATTGTACAGGTATTGGTTTAGTCATTATTCAATTCTAAGTCCGGTTAAAGAACGTGGCAAGCTAAAGCATTAATTATTAAGCGGTTGTAACGTTCCAATGTAGGTGGCCTCGGCGATTCGCTCTAGGCGGCGATCCGTCAGATTAATTTTCCAGGTGCCATCACGGATGGGACTGGTGAAGATGATGGTGGAGTTATCTTCCGTCCAGGCGACAGGATGCACAAAAGTTGTGATGGGTTCGGTCAGCGTTTCTTGGGTCATCGCTTGCAAATCCACAAAGATAAAGACCGTCCTTGTCGTCTGCTGCGGTGAGCCAAAATTGGCGATCTGTGCCAGCGCATAAACAGCGCGTGTGCCATCATCCGTGATGAGCATATCACCCGCCAGCGTGTAATTTCGCAGGCGTGGGGCAGGAATCACTTGATTGACATCCGCGCCCAAATCATAAACGCGCAGATCAAAGCCAGTCTGATCTGCGGATAAACTCATCCGCAAAAATAAACCTGCCCCCACTCCCGCGCCGCATAAACAGCCAAGCTGTTCTTCGCCCGGAAGCGGCGTGACATCGCCCGTTGTAAGATTAAGCGCGAACACGCCAGCATACTGCTCAATCGGCATAAAATTGCTGAGACCATCCGGGTGCAAATCCATGTAAAGCGCGGTTAAATCTGTGCTGAACGCCAACGGCAAGGCGCGTAAGCCATCATTTCGGGGACCATCAACGAGTGCTTGCTGCTGATTCGTACCGTCGCTGTTGGCTATTGTTGTGATCGTCACAAGCTGACCGGAAGCATCACTGTTTGTCAGTGTCCAAGCGATACGACTTTCATCATCAGAAACTAGCCAATCAATCCGGCGCGTTTCTTGGGTAGGGAGGATAAACGGATGGGGGCGCACCTCGCCGTCTGGCGTGGCGAGCATGACTTGACGGCTTGAGGTGTCATAATAGAGAATTGCTTGGCCCGCTGCTGTATAACGCTCTCCGTAGGCTTCAACTTCGACCTGTGCGCCTGTCAGCCCATCGACGAAGATCAACTGGTCGAGTCCGGTTTCGTCGATGCTGCGGCGCAAAAAGACCGTCCAAGGATGATTTAGAGTATCTATCGGCTCAGGGGTCGTCACTTGGGCGGCGGTCAGCGGCGTGAAGGCCAGTAGGAGCAGGAGAATCCCTAAAAATCGCGGTAACATTTGATTTTGAATTTTCACTTTTGGCTCATCGCTCATTGCTCAAGACTTCTAACACTTGTGGCAGCATGACCCCCGAAGCCCCTTCCAATTTAATATCGGCGAGGCGCGTAATCGGGGTGATGTCGGGATTCACTTCGATGATCGTCGCACGCGCATGTTTTGCGATGTCGGGGAGTTGGGCGGCAGGAGATACTAGTCCTGATGTCCCGACGACGATCATGACATCGCAGGTCGAACTGGCTTGCGATGCTGCTTCAAGCTGTGCTTTCGGCAGGATTTCCCCGAACCAGACCACATTCGGGCGCACCCAACGCCCACAGTGTGGGCAGGGCGGCGGGCCGCTGGTTTTATCCCAGTCAATCCGCGAGACATCAATTAGGGTGGGGTTGCCTTGGCAATTATAAAAACATTTGCTTTGCGCGATGCTGCCATGTAGGTGAATGACGTTTTTGCTGCCTGCTTGCTCGTGCAGGTCATCCACATTTTGTGTGATGACCTCTAATGACGGAAAGCGCTTTTCTAGTTCAGCTAAGGCAAAGTGGCCGGGGTTGGGTTGAGCTTTTCGGACGATCTCACGCCGGAATTCGTACCAGTCCCACACAAGTTTAGGATTTGCTTGAAAGGCTTGCGGGGTTGCTAATTGCTGCGGGTCATATTTTGCCCACAGCCCATCCATCGTATCCCGAAAGGTCGGTACGCCCGATTCTTTACTGACCCCCGCCCCCGTCAATACGACAATGTGCTGACTATTTTTAATCAGATGGGCAGCTAGGCGAATCGCGTTATTTAATTCGGGAATTTGGCTCATTGGCAGGCACCTAAACGCAATACAAACGATATTCAATCTATATTTTCAAATATCACACAATCTCACAAGTCGACACCGACGTAAAATAGTATAGATCATAGACCACATTATCGGAACACAAATATCATGGCATATCCCGAACTGCACTTTCACTGGGAATGGCAGCTTAAATCAACCCCCGAAGAACTCTGGCCTTTTGTGTCGGATACCAATCGTTTTAATCATGATACAGGCGCAGGTGTACTAGAAAAGCGCACGAGCGACACGCCAACCGTGAATGCCCGACGGTTGCTGCGGATTTATGCGTTTGGGATGCCGTTTGAATGGGAAGAAGAACCCTACGAATGGGTGCGTCCCTATTATTTTAGCGCGGTCAGGCATTACACCAAAGGTTTAGTTGCTCAGTCGCGTATCTTGACGGAAATGAAGTCTATTCCAGGCGGGACGCTCCTTTCCCACAATGTCTGGATTCGACCCAGAAATGTCGTTGGGCGGATTGCCGTGCCGCTGCAAATTAAACTCAACAGCGGACGAATTTTTGAGAAGGTGTTTCAAGATTATGACCAAAGAGCCGTTAAAGGCGAAGCGATGCCTTTAGCGCTTGCTGAAGCGGTTGAATTCGCACCCGGCGGCGAGGAACGCTTGATGAATTTGCGGGAGCGCTTGCTGAACGAGGACGTAAAGCCAGCATTGGTAGATCGGCTGATCGAACTCATTAAAACAGGTGATGAAATTACATTAGCGAAAATGCGGCCTTATCTGTTGGCGGATACGTGGGGTGTCCCTCGGCGTGAGGCGTTAACGGTGTTTTTATTAGCGACCCGACTCGGCCTTTTGGATTTACAGTGGGATTTGTTGTGTCCCTTATGCCGAGGGGCAAAACAATCCAGTTCCAGCTTAAGCGGCCTCACCCCGCAAGTGCATTGCGATGCTTGCAACATCGACTTTACTGTGAATTTTGAGCGTTCCGTCGAATTGACCTTCAAGCCGAATGCGTCCATCCGTGAACTCAGCGTCGGGGATTTTTGTACTGGTGGGCCGCAGGTCACGCCGCATATTGCCATGCAGCAGTTGATGCAGCCACATGAAGAAGGTACCTTACAGCCGATTTTAGAAAAAGGCCGCTATCGGGTGCGGACTTTGATGCTGCGCGGCGGACAGTATGTGCGTGTGGGCTTAGATGGGGAAGACCATCTGACATTGACCGCCACATCTGAGGATTGGCCTAATGTCGAGCCGATTATGAAGCCTAACGCCACCTTAACGCTCAAAAATGTAACCGATGAAGAACAACTTTTCATTTTAGAACGGTTGGCGTGGAGCGATCAGGTCGTCACAGCGGCGGAAGTGACGACGATGCAGTTATTCCGCGATTTATTCTCAAGTGAGGCGCTGCGTCCGGGCGAGCAAATTTCCGTTGGTCGCTTGACGATTCTGTTCACCGATTTGCGCGGTTCAACCAGTCTCTATCGTGAAATTGGCGATGCGCCCGCTTTCGGCCTAGTGATGAATCATTTTGATGTGTTGAAAAGTGCTATTGCCGAAGAGGGTGGCGCGATTGTGAAGACGATTGGCGACGCGGTGATGGCTGTTTTCCCGCGTCCAGACTCGGCCATTCGTGCCATCCTCAAAGCGCAGAAAAAACTCGCCGCCGGGGAGGATGGTAATCTTCCGCTGCGGCTCAAGGTCGGCATCCATTATGGCGCTTGTATCGCCGTCACATTAAATGACCGCCTCGATTATTTTGGCTCAACGGTCAATTTGGCGGCACGGCTGGAAGGATTTTCCACCGGTAACGATATTGTGGTTTCGGCGGAAGTCTATTTTGACCCATCTGTATCGGCACTCGTGCGCGAAAAATCGCTGGAAACCGAATCATTCCTTACGGAACTTAAGGGTTTCGGCAGCAATTTGTTTGAATTATGGCGGTTTCGGATGCCGGAAGATTTATTTGTCTCGGCTGACAGCGAAACCACTCATAAATTGTTTTTGTAGAGCCAAAAACACAATCAGCGGCGGGATGCTGGCGATCACAGCGGCGAGCATCACCGGCCCATATTCAATGCTGGTATCGCCCCCACTCACCGAGGCAATACCCACTTGAACCACATCCAGCGATTGCGACGTGATAATCATGCTAGGCCACAGGTACATATTCCAAGCATAGATGAACTGCACAACTGCCAGCGCCCCGATGGTGTTCCAGCTAATGGGGACGAGAACACGCATCAGAAATTGCAGCGGATTCGCGCCGTCAAGCTGCGCTGCTTCGGAAAGTTCGGCAGGAATATTGGCGAAATGCTGACGGAATAAAAAGGTGCCAGTGGCGCTGGCAAGGAACGGGACGATTAAGGCCGTGTAGCTATCCGCCCATCCTAGCTGATTCACAAATCGGAACAGCGCAATAATCAATACCTCTGTTGGCATCATCAGCGTGATTAGAATGAAGCCAAACACCAGCCATTTGCCCGGAAAACGAAAATAGACGAAGGCCAGCCCCGCCAAAAGTGAGAGGATGGTTTTACCAATCGTGATGGCAACGGCCATGACTGCGCTGTTGACCATGTAATTCTGTAGCTGGCGAACTTCGATCACACTATCCCAATTTTCCCAGAACGAATTTCCCGGCGAGAATTGGTAACGGAACACCTCTGAATTGCTTTGTGTACTGACCAAAATGGCATAAAACAGCGGAAATCCGATAAAAAAACAGGCGATGAGCAAGACGAGATGAGCGTACCAGCGCTTGGGCAGCACAGTTGTCATGATCTGTTGCAGGGTGTTTTCCCTATTGAGCGTGTTGGGGCGATCTTGCGAGATACTAGTCATGATTTAGGCTCCGTAGGTAACTTGCCGACCACTGCTTCTAAATTGAATTACAGTAAGCGCGATGACCATCAAGAACAAGACGATGGCTTGGGCGGCTGCCTTGCCTAGATCGCTGTTTTGAATGCCGGTTTGATACACGCGATACATCATCGTCGTTGTGGATTGCAGCGGCCCACCGCCGGGCGTGAGGTAATCAATCGTCCCAAACGTATCGAAAAAGGCATAGGTTGTATTGGTGACGATCAAGAAGAACGTAATCGGCGAGAGCAGCGGAATCACAATATACCAAAAACGTTTAAGCACATTCGCACCGTCAATGCTGCCTGCTTCTAACAAATCTTTCGGCACATTTTGTAAGCCAGCGATGTAAAACAAGACATTAAAGCCCATCGACTTCCAAATGCTGGCGATGATGATCGTCCAAGGCGCGACATCCGGGTCATTCGTCCAGCCGATACTCAGCCCTAACAAATCACGGGTGAAGTGATTGATGATGCCGCCTGTTGGGTTGAACATCAGCAGAAAGATGATGCCAGCAATCGCGGGTGAGATGGCATAAGGCCAAACGAGTAAGGTACGGTAAATGGCTGCCCCGCGAATGGGGAGATACGCCATTGTCGCAATAAATAGTGAGAGCGACAGGCCGATAATGACAATGGCTAATGACATAGCGACGGTGTTTACGAAGCTGTTGATAAAATCTCTATTGGAGGAGCCAGGTTCGACCAACCGCGTAAAGTTGTCTACACACACAAAGGCGGTGCGCCCCGGCGAGTCAAGCCGTGCCAAAAGGCTTGAAAGGCGGACAGTATCAAGTGACGGATAATATAAAAACATCAATAAGATAATTAAAGTTGGTGCAAGCAAAACGAGCGGCATCAGCCGACTCTTAAAGGTTCCTTGTGTGGGCTGTGTGCCGGAACTGAAGATCGCCGCTAAATTCCCGCTATGTATCCAACGTTGAGCGACCCATCCCAAAGCATAGAGGGATAAAAGCATCCCAGTGCCGATCAAAATCAGCCCGAAAGCAATATCATAATTGCTGCGTTCTGTTTCAAATGTGCAAAAGTTAAGCGGCACCATAAACAGCAGTGTGCCGAGTGCGCCGCCAACCGCGCCAATGCCTGCACCGAGTAAAATATGTCCGCCGCGCCGGAAGAAGAAAGCCATCAACAGTGCGCCGATGCCTGCCGCCGCCAGAATGATGAGGAGAGGAGAAATAATCATAAGCGTTTGCCTTAGCTGGATCGTAGGATTTCGCGTGATTAATGTTAATGGTAGGGGCGCAGCATGGTGCCTGCGCCCCTACAAAGATTTTTATTTCACGATTTCCGCAGACTTAAGCAGAAAATCTTGTGTTGTTACCTATCGCAGTCGATTATTCGACGTTGAGCAGGTTATATTCTTCGATCAACGCATTGGCTTCTTCGGCTGCGGCATCAAGGACGGCCTGCGGGTCTTCGTCCGATAACAGGACGTTATCGATGGCGCGGGTCACGATGGCGCGGATCGCCGGGAATGGCCCCAGCAGCGCGCCGCTGGTGGCGGGGGTGATTTCACTCTGCGCCAGTTGAGCGGCGGCAACTGTGAAGTTGGGGTTTTCGTCGTAGAAGCCTTGTTCGGTCAACAGGTCAATCGCGCTTTGGCGAATGGCGATGTAGCCAGTGATTTCCGAAGACCAAACGGCGGCATTTTCGCTGTTGTTGAGGGTGAGCAGGAAAGCGAGTGCGCCGTCTTCTTGTTCGGGGGTCAGCGTGTTGGTCAGCCAGAGGCTTGCGCCGCCGAGCAGGTTGCCGGTGTATTCGACTGCATCATTGTAGGGCATGAAGGAGGCGGTTACGTCAAACCCGTTATCAACACCAGTTTGCGTATATACGCCGGTGTCGGAGCTGCTGTAAACGGCCATCGCAACTTGTTGGGATTGGAAGGCTTGGTCAACGGTTGCCCAGCTATCGCCACCTTGTGCGCCGCTGTAATACAGATAGCCAGCCGCCGCCATGTCGTCCAGCCATTGCAGGACGGCGACACCTTCGGGGCTGTTGAAAGCGACTTCGGTAGCACGTTCTGCACGACCATTATCGTTGTTGGCATACAGGCCATTTTGTTGGGCCAGCCATTGCTCAAAGAACCAACCATGATTCGGCCATGTGAAGCAGAATTCGGGTGCGCCCTCGGCTGCCATAATGGCTTCGCAAGCGGCAGCAACTTCGCTCCAAGTGGCGGGGGGGGTGTCGATGCCAGCGGCGGTCAGATAGCTCATGTTGGAGAACATGATGGCCGAGGAGGTGTTCCAGGGCATAGAAGTCCATTGACCATCGAGGGTGTAATACGCAGAAACCACGCCGATGATGTCTTCGAGGTTGACGGGAACGCCCAAGACTTCGGTGCGATCACCCAAGGCTTCGGCGATGGATTTGAAGTAGCCGCTGTCACGAGCAACTTGGGTGGCGACTTCAAAATATTGCACGATAGCGGGCAGGGCATTTTGTTCCGCAGCCAATGCGGTGGCGGCGAATAGTTCTTCGTAATTGGCATAGCCAGTCACGGTGACATTGTAGTCGGGGTTCGCTTCGTTGAAAGCGGCGGCGACACCTTGTGTCCAACCGAGACGGTTGTCATCTTGGAAGGCAATCCAGACGGGAACTTCGATTTTATCTTGTGCCAACGCCGGAATGACCGACAGTGCAGCAAAGACCATAACTAACGCGACAATAAAGAGGGATTTACTCTTAAACATTCTTGCTATTGCTCCTTATGAATTGTAACTGACGGAATGTAATTTAAATCTGATACGTTAAGTAAGCACGGGTCAAACATTAAATTTTGTTAAAGTTATCCTCCTAATTTTTTTAAACAAATGATAACAATCGAATTTTAAACTGCCAAATATTGCAACGCTGGGTTATCTTCGCGCTCTATTTCGTCCAGATTTGCCACTGATAACTGCCCATGTTGGTAAAGATATTCAACGTGTGCGCCTGCTTCCTCTAAGGCAAGCAGCGTTTCGTAGCCTTCTTTATTGGGGTACATCATGTGGGTGATTTGATGAATGGTGCAGGGACGCTCGGCATTTTTGATGATGTCTAGGACGCGGGTCAGTTTGCGCTCATGGCTGATTTGAATCTCCCGAACCCGCCCATAAAGATCAAGCATAGGGTCTTCATGACCGCCCATCGCCAATTCGATGCCATCAATTTTGAGGACTTTTCGCAACGAATCTCGATAATGCCCCAATCCGGTGTAATGGGTGATGCTTTCCGGTGCTTGATGCGGCGTAGTGCGCGAAAGGATTTGATCCGCGCATAACAAGACGTTACCGATGATGATGCATACCTGACCAGGGCAGTGACCGGGTGTGTGAATAAACTGCATCCCATCGAACAGGACATCCTCATCAAGGCTAAAATCAACATCAACGGAACGGACGTGTTTTTTCGCAAATCCGTACATATTCATCATATCTAGGCGTTCTTCCGTCCCCACCCCCGCCCGTTCCAGATAAACGCGCAAGTCTTTCGTTGCAACGATGACGCGCTCCTCATAAGCCGTCAATACACGGCGGTCAAGTTCATGAATGCCGACATAAGCGCCGCCCGTCTGCTCAACCATAAACGCCACACCGCCAAAATGATCGATATGCCCATGTGTCACGATGATTCGGTCAATATCGGTAACTTCCAGCGATTCGCCAAAATCCTCTTTGATTGCCCGGAAGCCATCGAGTAAATCTCGGTTGCTATCGCCTATACCAGAGCCGCAGTCAACCAGCGCAGGTGTACCCGCATTAAGCACCACATAGCTGTAACCAATAAATCCATTTGAGAACACCAGCATCGGGATTCGGTAAATGCGTGCGCCGTTATTTGATTCAAATCGTTGAACTGGGGGGAGTGTCGTCATAAGAAAATCCAGAACCTTTAGTGAGAAAATCCTCCTTATTGTACCCCCCAATTTCTGGGGGGGACAACGTGATTGTCTGATGATACTATTTGACCCTATGTGCGTAATTGGTCAAATAGTCACGAAAGGAAGATATGGGAGAAGCATCCGAGCGACAACAGACTTCCAATAAGGAGGAACGGGCAGAGCGCATTCTGGACGCAGCCCTCAAGCTGATACTCCATTATGGCTATGACAAAACGACGGTCAGCGATATTGCCAAAGAGGCGAGTGTTTCTAAAGGGGCGATTTATCTGCATTACACCAGCCGAGAAGCCCTATTTGAGGCGCTGATTATGCGCGAAGTGGCGCGCTACGGTGAGGCATGGATGGCACTCATGGATAGTGATCCTGATGGCGGCACATTTGTGGGAATGTATCGACATGCGCTCGTGATTATCAATGACTTTCCACTGATACGGGCGGTCTATGCGCGGGATAAACGCGTTTTTGGGGATTTTTTACGCCAGATGGATCCGAGATTTCATCTACAAAACTTTCATTTTCGAACTGAATTTCTTCGAGAAATGCAAAAAGTTGGGGTGATCCGGCAGGATATTGAACCAGAGGCAGGCGCGTATGTACTGGCGATGCTTTCCCAGGGATTCTTGATGATTGATGATGTGATTCCGCCAGAATTTACACCGCCGTTGGAGACAGTAATCGAAGTTATGACCAAAATGCTCACAAGTGCCCTTGCGCCAGAAGGCGGCGGAGATAGCGAGGCAGGCAAGAAGATCGTCCATAACCTTATGATGCAGGTTCGTAACCGGGGACACGACACTAAGACGGAATAAAAAGTAGCTTGTTTTATGCCAGATTTGGTCTCTTTACTTAAATATATTTTTAGTCTAAGCTAAATTTGTTAAAAGGCGAGTTTAAAATCTCGTTTTCTCGATCAAGTAATGGTTATGAGAAAAGCACGAACAACACAGGAAAAGGGGGAAATCATGGCTGATAAAACAGTCGTTATCCAGACAGACCACCTCAGCAAAACTTACACAACGGGACGAAAGTCAAAACAAGCGCTCGATAATCTCAGTTTGAGCGTGTATGAAGGGGAAGTTTTTGGTTATTTAGGACCAAATGGCGCGGGTAAAACCACGACGATCCGTATGCTGCTGGATTTGATCCGCCCGACTTTGGGCAGCGCAAAGGTATTGGGTATGGATGCTCAAGCCAGCAGTTTAGACATCCGTAAACGTATTGGCTTTTTACCGGGTGAACTTAACCTCTGGAACAGTGAGCGCGGCCTGAATATTGTACGCTACTTTGGTCGGGTGCATGGTGGGGTAAATATGCCCTATGTACGTGATTTGGCGAGCCGCTTGCAACTTGATTTATCGCTTCGGATGCGCGATTACTCGACGGGTAATAAGCGTAAATTGGGGCTGGTGTTGTCGCTGATGCATAAGCCTGATTTGCTCATTCTTGACGAGCCAACCAGCGGACTTGATCCGCTTATGCAGCAGACTTTTAACCAGTTGATGCTGGAAGCCCGCGATGAAGGTCGCACGGTGTTCCTGTCATCCCATCTTTTGAGCGAAGTGCAGGCGATTTGCGGACGGGTTGCTATCTTGCGGAATGGACAGCTTAAAGCCGTTGAAAGCGTTGAGAGACTGACTCATGTCGATTTCCGTTGGGTGACGATGCAGTTTCGGAATCCAATTGGCGTTATGGAACGGCTGGCGACTGTGAATGGTGTCAGCGACATCACGACTGACCAAGATCGCATCAGTCTGCGGATGGCTGGCGATTTTGATCCGCTGCTACGGGCAATAGGCGATCAATATGTGGTCGATATGCGCGTTAAAGAGCCAACACTGGAAGAAATTTTCCTGACATTTTATGAAGACTCTGGCAAAGGGTCGCTAGTCAATCAGAATCAATATGAACATGCAAAGGAGCGTGCATCATGACCGGAGTCACTTTCTTCGAGACACTACGCCGTCATTGGCGCGGGATGCTCTATTGGGGCATCGGTGTGGGCTTGATGGGTATTTTGCAAGTGATCGTCGTGCCAGATGCCGATACGCTCCAACAATACGCTGAAATTTATGAGTCGATGCCTGGGCTGATTGAGGCCTTGGGCGGCGGGGATGCAGCGTATAACGCTACACCGGAAGGCTATCTTGCTTTGCAATATTTTAGCTTTATCGTCGTCATTTTTGCTGTGTACGCCGTTATCGGTGGATTGAACGTCACCGCAAATGATGAAGATGCAGGCATCACGAACATGTTGTTGAGTCTGCCGCTCCCACGCTGGCGCTTACTCGCTGAAAAGACGTTGGCCTATGCCCTAATGCTGAGTGGTGCCATTATGATTGCAGGACTAGGTTTGTGCTTAGGGGTGGTGATTACGCCAGCGGTAAAGGTGGATTTGTGGAAGCTGATCGTGTCTTCCTTTAACATCATACCGAGTACGCTATTGGTGCTGGTTTTCACCGTCTTTGCAGGCGCAATCACACGTCGTAAATCCTTTGCTACCGGATTAGCTGCCGTGTTTGTGGTCGCCAGCTACTTTATCGATACGCTGGGTCGGGCAGCCAGCACATCATTTGCCAATACTGTGCGTACTCTATCGTTCTTCAAGTACTACGATGGGACGGCAGTTATGCAGTACGGACTGGCTTGGGGAAACATCCTTTTGCTGGTTGCTGTGTCTTTAGCATTGGTGGGTGCGGCAGTTTGGCACTTCCAGCGGCGTGACATCAACTAAAATCCGGCTAAATTTTCTCTCAAATAAAGGGCGCTCACAAGCGCTCTTTATTTTTTTAAAATGACAACTTCTCCCTAGCTTGTGATATTTCAACAGGTCTGTTGGTCATTTGTCACAAGTGCTTTGGAGTACTTTTCATGATCTTATTAGTTGGCATAAAATTACGGCGGTGGTAATATTCACCATTGTATCTTTTGCCAAATGGCAAGTTTCACATTTTAAGGGAGGTTTCATGAGACGGAATCCACGTTTGTTACTGGTTCTGCTGCTCTTAGCTGCACTCGTATTGGCAGCTTGTGGCGGTGGCGATGGCGATGAAGCAACGGCTACGGCCACAGAAGACGCTTCTGCCCAGGATGCGGCAACTGCAACCGCAACCGAAGAGGCTGCTTCCGAAGACGCGGTGACTGCAACCGCGACAGAAGAAGCTGCTGCAACTGACGAAGCGACTGAAGAAGTTGCAATGGAAGCGACTGAAGAAGTTGCAATGGAAGCGACTGAAGAAGCTACTGTGGCCGAAACAGTGGTTGCAAGCGACTTCACTATTTTGACGGCTGCTCTGGACGCAGCAGGCCTGACGGAAACCCTTGCTGGCGAAGGACCGTTCACTGTTTTTGCGCCGACTGATGCTGCATTTGAAGCTGCATTTGAAGCCTTGGGTGTATCGGCAGAAGACCTTTTAGCAGATACCGACACTCTGACTAGTGTTCTGCTCTACCACGTTGCTGAAGGCGCAGTCCTGTCGTCTGACCTGGAAGACGGGCAAACCATCACTACGCTGAATGGGGCGGATATTACCGTTTCCGTCAGCGATGAAGGTGTCATGCTGAATGGTGTGGCGAATGTCGTTCTGGCGGATGTCACCGCTTCAAATGGTGTGATCCATGCCATTGACGCTGTTCTGCTTCCTCCCGAGATGATGTCAACCCCGATGGAAGCCACCGAAGAAATGGCCTCCACCGAAGAAGCGACCATGGAAGCGACTGAAGAAGCAGCTATGGAATCCGCTACTGAAGTAGCGATGGCGGCAACGGATATGCCGATGATGGAAGCCACTGAAGAGATGGCAACGATGGAAGCCACTGAAGAGATGGCGATGACAGAAGCGACGATGGAAGCCACTGAAGAAATGGCTGCTGGCGCGATGAGCATCAGCACCGCTTGTATGGTGACGGACAGCGGCGGCGTGACCGACGGCACATTCAACCAATTGGCGTTTGACGGGATGACCCGTGCGTCGGAAGACTTCGGTTTTGAAGCCACCGTGATCGAATCCAACAGCGCGGCGGACTTCGAGCCAAACATCAACACCTGCTTGGCAGGCGATTATGATGTCATCCTGACGATTGGTTTCCTGCTAACCGATGCAACATTAGCGGCAGCGGAAGCGAACCCGGATGTGTACTTCATCGGGATCGATCAATTCTTCGCTGAACCGCCTGCGAACCTGACTGGGATGCAGACCCGTGAAGATCAATCTGGGTTCTTGGTCGGCGCGATGGCGGCATTGGTGAGCGAAAGCGGCACGATTGCTGGCGTTTACGGCATCGAAATCCCGCCCGTTGTGAAATTCCGCAATGGTTTTGAGCAAGGCGCGTTGTACATCAACCCCGACATTAACCTGTTGGGCGTGTACATCGACAGCTTTGATGCAGCAGATCGCGGCGCGGATGCAGCCGAACAGTTCATCGGCGAAGGCGCGGATGTGATCTTCGGCGCTGGCGGCCCCACCGGGTCGGGCGGCATCACGTATGCGGCAGGACAAGGCGTGAAGGTGATCGGTGTCGATCAGGACGAATATGTCACAACCTTCGGCAACGGCGAATCGCCAGGGGCAGAGAACATCATCAGCAGTGCGGTGAAACGCATTGATGTGGGTGTTTACAATCTGCTGGCAGCGTTGGCTGGCTCGGAAGATTTTGAATGGACTGGCGGCGGTTTGTACATTTTGCAAGCCTCCAATGACGGCGTTGGCTTTGCTCCCGCGCATGACGCAGATGTACCAGAAGAAGTGACAACGCAAATCGAAGAAATTTTCGAGATGTTGAAGTCTGGTGAATTGGAAACCAATGTTGATCCCGGTTCTGGCGCACTGCTCGATACTGCGCTCGTCCCGGCGGCGGCTGAAGAAGCTGTTCCCACCGAAGAAGCGACTGAAGAAGCAGCTATGGAATCCGCTACTGAAGTAGCGATGGCGGCAACGGATATGCCGACGATGGAAGCCACTGAAGAGATGGCGATGATGGAAGCCACTGAAGAAATGGCGATGACAGAAGCGACGATGGAAGCCACCGAAGAAATGGCTGCTGGCGCGATGAGCATCAGCACCGCTTGTATGGTGACGGACAGCGGCGGCGTGACCGATGGCACATTCAACCAATTGGCGTTTGACGGGATGACCCGTGCGTCGGAAGACTTCGGTTTTGAAGCCACCGTGATCGAATCCAATAGCGCGGCGGACTTCGAGCCGAACATCAACACCTGTTTGGCAGGCGGCTATGATGTCATCCTGACGATTGGCTTCCTGTTGACCGACGCGACGCTGGCAGCAGCCGAAGCGAACCCGGATGTGTACTTCATCGGGGTGGATCAATTCTTCGCTGAACCGCCTGCGAACCTAACGGGGATGCAGACCCGCGAAGATCAAGCTGGGTTCTTGGTCGGCGCGATGGCGGCACTCCTGAGCGAAAGTGGGACGATTGCCGGAGTTTACGGGATTGAAATCCCGCCTGTTGTGAAATACCGCAATGGGTACGAGCAGGGTGCGTTGTATATCAACCCCGACATTAATCTGTTGGGCGTGTATATTGACGACTTCAACGCAGCAGATCGAGGCGCAGACGCAGCCGAGCAATTCATTGGCGAAGGCGCAGATGTGATCTTCGGCGCTGGTGGCCCGACAGGTTCAGGCGGCATCACGTATGCGGCAGGCGAAGGCATCAAGGTGATTGGTGTCGATCAGGACGAATACGTGACGACCTTCGGCAATGGCGAATCGCCTGGTGCCGAGAACATCATCACCAGCTCACTCAAGCGCATCGATGTGGGTGTTTACAATCTGCTGGCAGCGTTGACAGGCGCGGAAGATTTTGAATGGACGGGCGGCGGTTTGTACATTTTGCAAGCCTCCAATGACGGCATTGGCTTTGCTCCCGCGCACGACGCAACCGTACCGGACGAAGTGACTGCCCAGATTGAAGAAATTCTTGCCATGCTCAAGTCTGGCGATCTGGATACAGGTGTTGATCCGCTTTCTGGCGCTTTGATGAGCGCTGAATCTGGTACAGCAGCGACCCCTGAAGTAACCCCTGAAGGCACAGCGGAAATTCAGACCGGCCCCGGTGGTTGATCTGACAGCTTAAAAGCCTTTAGAGTACGATAAGCAAAATGAGGTCGGGCAGCCCGGCCTCATTTTTGTTACAATTTATTATGTAGTTCTCATAGTTGTGCGTTAATCTTATGTTGAATTGGCAGTTCCACGAAAGGATCAATCTATGAATCGTAAAAAAATAGCTCTTTTGTTTATGCTTTTGCTTGCTCTTGCTACAATGCAGCTTCCCATCTCTGCTCAAGAAGCGCAAACCGTCTGCTTAATTACGGATATTGGGCGGATTAATGACGGCACGTTTAACCAATTCGCGTATGAGGGGATGCAGCGAGCGGTTGAAGAATTTGGCTTGCAAGACACCTTCATTGAAACGCAAAATGTTGTTGATTACGAGACGCATATCAACACTTGTTTAGATGGCAACTATGACATTGTGATTACAGTCGGTTTCGCGTTGGGTGATGCGGCTTATGCGGCGGCGGCGGCGAATCCGGAAGTGTATTTTATCGGTGTCGATCAAGATTTTACGGCGGTTGAGCCGCTTCCGAATCTCGTGGGTTTACAATTCCGCGAAGATCAGGCCGGATTTATCGTCGGTACGATGGCGGCACTTGTCACCGAAAGCAATATTGTCGCGGGCGTATACGGACTAGATATTTTCCCCGTGATTAAATTCCGCAACGGCTTTGAGCAGGGTGTGCGTTACATTAACCCCGAAATTCAGACTCTTGGCGTTTATATCCCCGATTTCCAAGCACCCGATCAAGGTCAGGAAGCGGCACGTCAATTCATTGGTGAAGGCGCAGACGTGATCTTTGGCGCAGGTGGCCCCACCGGGTCGGGCGGGATTAGCTATGCAGCGGCGGAAGGTGTGAAGGTGATCGGTGTCGATCAGGATGAATATTTCACGACTTTCGGCAACGGCGAATCGCCCGGCGCGGAAAATCTAATTACGAGCGCCATCAAGCGCGTCGATAACGGCGTTTATGATATGATCGCCGCCGTTGTAAGTGGTGAAGGTTTCCCCATTAACAGCACTTATGTCCTCGAAATTGCGATTGATGGGATTGATTTTTCTGAAGCTCACGATGCCGATGTGCCGCAAGAAGTGATTGACCAAGTGACGGCAGTGCGTGATGGTCTGCGTGCTGGCACGATTGTGACAGGTGTTGATCCGGTGACGGGTGCATTCTTGGAAAATCTTTACGTGACGGCCTCAAATGCAGGTGGCTTTACTGTACTGTTGCAAGCGATTGATGCGGCTGGGCTGACGGACACAATCGCCGGAGGTGGGCCATTCACTGTTTTCGCGCCGACAGATGAAGCCTTTGCCGCCTATTTAGAAGCGCAAGGTTTGGCGGCGGAAGATTTGTTGAATGATACGCAGGCGCTCTCCGAAATTTTGCAGTATCACGTCGTCCAGAACGCCGTTTCTGCGCGGGATGTCGTCGCAATGGATGGGGCATCTGTCTCGTCGTTAAGTGGCGCACCGATTAGCATCAGCATAGTTGATGGGAACGTTGTTCTCAATGGCACGGCGACTGTCGTTACAGCGGATATTTTCGCTGCGAATGGGATCATCCATGTCATCGACAGCGTACTTGTTCCGCCGGAGCAATAAGCAACTCACCCTAAATGCAGGGCTAGTAGGGGCGACTCACCGAGTCGCCCCTACACATAAAAATCTATCCCAGGTTATTTTGCCGCATCAAGGGCTGTAATGACCTCGCCCGGCGCGAAGACATCAATCAAACCGTTAGCGATTACAAAGCCATCATTTTCGCCTAAAGACAATGTTGCGCCGCGCAGATCAAGCACGAAAATGCCATTTGCGCCAAGAACGCTTGCCTCCTCGCTGCTGATTTCCACTGCCGTGCCATCGGTTAGGCCGAGCGCGAGTAAATCAGGATGAGCGTAGGCGACTGAGAACCAGCGTCCGAGCCGGTAATCATAAAGCAGGCTGGTTTCGATGTTGGCGTTAATCCAGCCCAAGCCTTCAACAACTTCAGTTGCGCCGTTAATGAACGAGCCTTGAATGGCGTTTTCATCAGCAAAAGGATCATCATCAGTGGCTTCTGGCGTGGGGCCATGATTGGCATAAAATGCCCCTAAAACGCCTGCTGCCGCATGATCGGCTAAGACGGGTGTACCATTCTGCCAGCGATCCCCTAATACGGCTGCCAGTGCTGTTGGATCAATCAGGGATTTATCGTCGCCGACGATAACGATACCTGTGTAATCGCCTTCGGGTGCAGGGGTGTTTTTGCCTAAAATGACAATTTCAGACGCGCCGCCGAAAGCCGCAGAGAAATTAAATGCCATCGTTTGCGCCCGTTCCGCGTCTGCGAATCCTGCCGCCACGATCAGGATATTGCCAGCACTGCCACCGCTAAGTTCATCAAATCGCGCTAAAATTGGACTGTCGGCAAAGAAATCGATCAGATTACCCGCCAACAGGAGCGTTCCTGCGCCTTCTGGCACGTTTAAATCATCAAAACTGCGGCTGATCGATTCCGGTGGTGCCGCCAACGAATGGGCGCGGGTCGTCAAGTTATACGTCGAGTCTCCGAGGGCAAGTAGATGCAGCAGCACATTACGGATGCTCACAATATCGCCGACATACTGCGCTGTTTCATAGGATTTAAAAGTTTCCGCGTCGGCAACTGCTACGGTATAGAGGCCAAATACGTCGCCGACGGTTTCGCGATTTGAGATGACAGCAGCCGTGTACGCATCCACCCCGACACCGACATGCGGCACATCCGGCTGCGCGATGACGTTCAACAAACGCCCCAACCGCGCCCGTTGGAAGAAATGTTGATCGAGTACGACGTTATCCAGCCCAAAGGACAAGCCGCGCCGTTCATCGGTGTCCCAAATATCGACTGCGCCGTTATTAAGTCCAGTTTCTGGGCCAAAATCGCCTACGTAACCGCCGATCATCGTGCGCGATTGAACAGCGTTACCAGCGCTTGTTCCGGTGATGATTGTCCCTGAAGCATGAATCCGCGCTAAAGCCTCTTCAACAGGGCTTCCCGCCAAGATTTCCATCGCAATCGCTTGATCGCCGCCGAGGATATAAACGGCATCCAGATTATCGATAAATAGAGC
>DAOTTO010000413.1:0-5366 GCA_034437895.1 Anaerolineae bacterium
TAATAACTCACCTTACGCAGCCAGCCGCTCCGGGTTCAAAACCCAGAGCTACGCGCAATCTGGAAACCTCTAAAGAGGTTAAGAATCTTTACTTAACCCCTTCAGGGGTTTCCAAACGCTTTAGCTGGCAGTTTTGAACTGCCAGTGTCCAGTGATTTGAGTGTCTGCGTAACGTGAGGTAATGAGTCATGAGTGCTGAGTAAAGAGTCGGAAAACATAGTGCGTACCCAAGACTTACGCAATTAAGTGGCGTTTTCGGTAGGGGCGACTCGGCGAGTCGCCCTCCAAAAGAACACAGCCTGCTTAAGGTGAGTTAGATAACTTCTATTTTCATGGTGTAAGGGGATAAGATTTTGTCACCAGAAACAAAACCACGCTTGACCGTCGGCATCATCGGCGTGGGGAGCAATGTATTCAATATGCACCGCCCCGGCTTGCAGGACGATTTATTCCAGATTGTCGGCGTGAACGACATTCGCACCGATGTGGGAGAAAAAATCGGTGCGGAATGGGGCTGTCCGCACTATCCAGATTTAACGACCTTGCTGGCGGAAGCCAAGCCGGATGTCGTCGTCATCCTCCCGCCCCATCCCTTCCACGCCGCGATGAGTATCGAGGCCTTGAACGCAGGCGCACACGTCCTCGTGGAAAAACCGATTGCGGTACATGTCGGTGAAGCTGAGGAAATGATCGCCGCCGCGCAGCGCAATAATCGTCTGTTAGCGGTCAATTTTCAGCAGCGCCTTCGGCCAGAAATCGTCGCCGCCAAAAGACTGATTGACGAAGGACGTTTAGGCAAAATCCAGCATGTGGATATTAAAATTACTTGGACGCGACCCGCGATTTATTATTCGCAGGTGGCTTGGCGCGGCACATGGAACGGCGAAGGCGGCGCGGTACTGATGAATCAGGGGCCGCACGAACTGGATTTACTGTGTCACTTGGTCGGGATGCCAGCGCGAGTTGTCGCATGGACGCGCACAATTGCCCACAAGATCGAGACCGAAGATACGGTGCAAGCGATGTTAGAATGGGCGGATGGTCCGTTAGGATCGGTGCATATCAGCACCGCCGAAGCTGGACAGCCGCAGCGCTTTGAGATTATCGGCACAGGTGGGTATCTGGCAATTAGCAGCGGCAGCATCAAGTTTCAGCGATTCGAGCGCGATCTGCTCGATTTTATCATCACCAGCGATAACCCCTTCTCCGCGCCGGAGATGATCGAAGAACAAGTCGAAATCGCCTCAGATGGGGGCGACCACGCCGCGATTTATCGCAACCTATATGCGGCGATTACTGAAGGTGTACCTTTAGCTGCGGATGGAATCACGGCAATGCGTGGGTTAGAATTATCGAATGCAATGACATATTCCAGCCGGAGGGGTATTCCGGTGGAATTCCCGCTTGATCGGGCAAAATATCTTGCATTGCTCAATGAGCTACGTGGACAGCATCGTTAAAGTTTATGGGCGCATTGCTATAAAACGCCTGCTCTGAAATATTTTGCGATTGTTGGCGTTCTTTGCGCCTTTGCGTTTCGTCTTCACCCTTTGCTCTGAAAATACTTCATTTTCATCGCTCAGTGTGATGTTATTTCTTGATGTCTTGGTGGTTCATATTTTTCAATTGATTTCAGGTAGCGCGTATAAATTACACGAGGGCGACATGGCGCATTTTACATTAAGTGCTTTTGGGGATGAAATCGCGGATGACTTTGAGGAACAGCTAAAACTCCTTAAAGAACTTGAACTTGGTCTGGATATCCGTAAAGCATGGGGCATTCATATCCAGAAGCTAACGGACGTGCAAATTCAGCAGGTCAAACAGCTTTGCGCGGATTACGGTATAAAAGTCCACTGTCTCGGCAGTTGGATTGGCAAAACACCCATCACCGATCCACTTGATGCCGAAATCGCCAATCTGGAGCGCTTGTTCGTGGTCGGCGAGATGCTGGACGTGCGCGATATACGGCTGTTCTCGTTTTACCCGCCAGAAGGCGCGACAGCGTATGATGACTATGTGCAAGAAGCGACAGCACGGTTGCAAACCCTCACGGAAAAAGCGGCACAGGCAGGTTTTCAACTGCTGCTAGAGAACGAAAAGCACATCGTCGGGGATACACCGGAACGCTGCCACAAAATCGCCAGCACGATCAATCATCCCAATTTGCGTTTGATATGGGATCCTGCCAATTATGTGCAAGTCGGCGTAATGCATCAAGTCGAGCGCTATTGGGATTTGCTCAATCCATACACTACTTATATCCACATCAAAGACGCTTTTTTAAACGATGGCGCGGTCTGCGCGGCAGGCGAAGGCGACGGACAGGTGATTAATCTGCTCTCGCGGCTGAAGGCCAAAGGCTACGAGGGAATCTTGTCGCTTGAACCGCATCTGGTCGAGTTCGGACGTAACAGCGGCTTTAGTGGCCCCGACGGCATGATTTACGCGACAAAAGCCCTTCATTCTTTGCTGGAACAATTATGATTACGGCGACTGAGCAGGCATGGAATTCCGCGACAACGCTCTATATCGCCCGAAAATTGGAGCAGATAACGGCTGAAAAATCCACCGAACAGCCGTTAAAAGTGTTGGATATGGGCTGCGGCGATGGAAATTTGATCGAAGCCTTCCTCGCCTATGGGCATGATCTCTACGGGTATGACTTCCCCTACCGCGAAGAGTCCCTCAAAGCGCGGCTTTTGCCAATTTTTGGCGATGCCTATGACGATCATCTCCGCATGATGACCGATGAGCGCGTCATCCCGTTTGCGGATTCCTCATTCGATGTGATCTATGCCAATCAGGTTTTTGAGCATGTGCGCTTTCTGGATGCGATGGTGGCGGAATGTGCGCGGGTATTAAAACCAGGCGGGGTTCTCGTGGCGCTGTTTCCGTTTGTGACCTATCCGATTGAAGGACATACCCTGATTCCCTTTGTACACTGGCTTCCGCCGGGTAAATCGCGCATCAAGTACATGAGCGCCCTGTTATCGCTCGGTATTGGGCGCAAGCATCCCGGCATGAATGCAGCGGAATCAGCCGTGATCTGGGAAAACTACCTCAACGATGGCTGCTTTTATCGCTTAATGAATGAAGTCGTCAGCTTGTCGAAAGCCTATTTTGAAGATTGGGAACTGGATACAGGCGAATACATCCGCGCTAAATTGGATATGCTGGAAACCCACCCGCGTGAGATGATCCGCACGACAGCTAAACTCGCGCATCAAATGCACGGCAGCGCCCTCGATTCTCTGATTACACATTACTTCGGCGCGGTGTTTTGCATGAAAAACCCCAAGAAATAGCCCTCAGAACCCTAAAGAACCGACATGACTTGTCATAGCTAAACCACCCCTTAATGTCCCTGTTGCAATTAGGTGAGTTCGAGTATGCTCTATTTTGTTCTATTGCTACCCTATTCACATTGCAATAACTGATGCGCCACAACAAGCGCAATCTTCGGATAGTTTTTGCACACCTTCTCGCCTATAAATAACTAAACAGCCAATCACACTCTACTGAAAGCGGAAAAATCATGAATAAACTCGCTTGGGGACTTTTCTGGCTGGTCGGCCTGATTTGGGGATCGTCATTTTTGCTCATTCGCGTCGGTGTGGAAGCCATATCACCGTCGCAGCTTGTCCTTACGCGCTGTGTCATCGCGGCTGTTGGCCTGAACATCGTGCTTTATTTGCGCGGCAAACGTTTGCCAACCGATTGGCCTACAATTCGGGCGCTGGCGATTATCGGACTCGGTAATTCGGCCTTCCCGTATATGCTGATTGCGATGGGCGAACAGACCGTATCCAGCGGATTAGCGGCAGTTTTACAAGCGACGGCGGCGCTGTTTACGCTGGTAATCGCGCATTTTGCTTTCACTGATGAACGGATTACGCCGCGCAAAATCATGGGAATTGTACTGGGCTTTGTGGGCGTGGTCGTGCTTTCCAGCCGTCAATTGGGCGATGGCAGCAACCTTAACAGCGGCTTCTTGGGGATGATCTCCATCATGGGCGGATCGCTCTTTTACGCCACGTTTACCGTCTACAGCAAAAAGCTGATCCGCAATAAGATTGAGCCGCTGCAAGTAGCGGCAGGCACTTTTATTGCAGCAGCTTTAGGCAGTGTGGTGCTGGTCATTATCGAACCGCTGCTCGGTGGACGGTCATGGGTGCCTTATAACCAGCTCGAAAGCAACATCCTGCTGGCGATTATCACGCTCGGCATCTTGAATACGTTTGTGGCTTATCTGTTTTTCTATTATCTGGTACAGCAGTTAGGCGCGTTCCGGGCATCAACCGTGACTTATATTGTCCCCGTCATTGGGCTGTTTCTGGGCTGGCTGATTTTGGATGAGCAAATCGATGGTCTGTTATTCTTCGGCGCGGCCTTAATCTTCATGGGCATCGGTGTAGTCAATATCCGCTTACAAAATCTGCGGCGGAAGTCAGTTCAGCCTACATTGGTTGAAGCGCCAGTTGTCGCGGTTGAGGGATAGAGCGTGAAACGTCTGAGGGAACGGCACCCCAACAGGTCCGTTCCCTGGAACGTTTTACGTCGTTTGAGACTTGGCGAGCATTTTATTGAGGCGTTCCTCATTATCCTGACGAGAGCGAATCGCAATTGGCGCAGCGAGTTCGCGCCGCAAGTCAGTTTCTGTGATCTCATTATTATAAAAATTGCGGAACATCTCCAGCATAGACACGGTTTCACCTTCATAGCGCTCTAAACGCACTGAATCGCCTGCCTTAATAATCCCTGTTTGGATAACATGGCAGTAAACACCCGGACGCTCCGCTTCCCGAAACCGTTTTACAAAAGTCGGGTCTTCCATCCGCGCCGCTAATGTCACACACGGGATACGCGGCGAGGTGATTTCCAACACGACTTCCCCAACATGAAGCCGATCCCCCACATTAAGCGGGGCGCTGTCTAGGTCGGCAATTGTCAAATTTTCGCCAAAAGTCCCCGGTGCAAGTGCTTTGCCTAATGCCTGCGACCACCAGTCATAATCAAGGCTGCTATAGACATAAACGGCTTGATCTTCGCCGCCATGATTCTCTTTATCTGTCACGCTGTCACCCACAAGGCCATCTTCCGTAATTGCGACGACTGCCTGCGTGGGCTTTTTAAAAATACAGGATTTGCCGGATTGTTTCCCCGCTTGAATCGGTTCTTCTTTGCCGATATTAACGCTTAAAAGCTGCATCAGCGTTTTGCCCTCGCTTAATTCTCGTCCGGCAGATCAACTTCGCAGTATGTACCTTCGATATTATCACGCGGGATAGTCGGGCATATCGCTAGGGATTCTTCCCCCCAGAATACTTCAAAAGTTGTATCGGGTTGGTTGTTAATCCAGAAGG
>DAOTTO010000414.1:0-18204 GCA_034437895.1 Anaerolineae bacterium
CTACGGGCTTCGGCAGCGTTGCGGCTGGCGATTTGGGATTGCCAGAGGGCGACGACTGCCAGCACTGCCATTGCGACCAGTGCGACACTGGCGGCGGTGAGGAGCGTACGCTGGCGGCGGATGGCGCGTTGCCGGCTGGCGAGGATATATTGGGCATGGAGTTCTGTCGCTTTGGGCGATTTATCCTGCCCGCTGGCGAGCCAATTTTCAGCCGCGCTAATATCCGACCCCGAAAGCAAATAGCTGGAGTCGCGCTTTTTATCTTCCCATTCACGCGCACGCACAAGCAAGCGGGTATGCTCACGAATATGCCCAAGATCGGTGTCCATCGCCGCGATTAGGGTGTCGAAAACCGTCTGGTAATCTTCCTTATCATCGCGGCAGAAAATCCAGTTGTGACCGCTGATGGCGGAGTGAAGCTGTTTGTAGTCATCGCCCGTAACATCGCGGTAGACAACAGGAATAATACGCTTTTTGGTAGTTACAGCGGTTTCGATTTCAACGCGGCATTCTTCGGATTTTGCTGAATCAGGACTGACGATAAAGACAAAGCAGTTGGCTTTTTCGATACCGTCTTGGATTTCGCGTCGCCAATCACTCGTTAGGGGAATATCTTCCCAATCGAGCCAGACATCACGATTCAGTGCTTTAAAACTTTCATGGAGGCGTTGCACGAAGACTTTATCACGCCGAGAATAAGAGATAAAAGCATCGGTCATAGGATTCCCCGTCGCTATTTTTCGATAAACTAAGGATACAAAATGATAATTTTGTAACAGTCAGTAAAGAAATTATAGTGCGTTCAAACTAATCTTTCAAACTCTTTTAGGAAACATTTGCAAAATCGCGTTTATAATAAATGAGATGCTAATTAAAAAGCAGATTGTTATTCGTGGTCAAGGGTTGCATCAGCCTAAATCATCGGACGATTTTTCATGAAATCCAACATCAAACTTTTCTCCTTTTTCCTTATGACAACGCTTATCGGGATTGCGCTGGGATGGAACTTTTTCCCTGGCGTTTCGCAGGATGTGGTGTGTGGGGTTGCCCCTATGCCGCGCTTGATCGTCCCCGGTTATGCCCTAGTGACCGATATTGTAGGCGCAAGCCCTGCCAGCGGACTGCGGGTTCGCAGCAGCGCGACTATTAATGGCACGCAAGTCGCCATTCTGCCTGCCCGCACCTTAGTGCAGGTGATTGATGGGCCGGTGTGTAGCGATGGCTTTTTTTGGTACCGCATTCGCTTTGAGGGGGGAAACGTGGAAGGATGGTCGGCGGAAGGCCAAACCGATGCCTACTACCTACAACGGACGGCTGCACCCGCAGCGGCTGCACCCTCGACGCTTGTTCCCACTGCCGCTGCTGTCGAGCCGACAAGTCTCCCGGCGGAGGTGCCTACAAATGAAGATGCTGCTCCCCAGTCACAAGAAACCCCATTATCCTCAACCAGCGAAAGCCCAGCAGATCGGGCGAGTTCGGGCGAAGTGGGTCCGGCAGACTCAACCGCCGCAAATAGCAGCAGCGCCACAGCCGCTGGCACCAATCCACAAACTGCCGCCGCTGATGCCGATGGAAAACAAGCAGGTTGGACGGTGCTGGTTTATATGGCGGCGGACAATGATCTTGAACGGTTCTCGTTGAATGATCTGAACGAGATGGAAAGTGTCGGCAGCACGGAAGATGTGAACATCCTCGTGCAGATCGACAGGGCAGAAGGCTACGATACCCGTGCTGAGGATTGGGTCGATACGCGCCGGTATCTTGTCAGCGAAGATTTTACCAATGATATTAATTCGCGCCGGGTCGATAATGACTTGGGCGAGGCCAATATGGGCGACCCGCAAACGCTGATTGATTTCGCCACATGGGGGATTCAAAATTATCCTGCCAAGCATTATGGGCTGATTATTTGGGATCATGGCGGCTCATGGACGGGGATTGGCTTCGATAATTCTGCCGACGGCGATTCGCTTTCGATGGCGGAAATGTCGGATGCCTTCAAGACGATTACCCAGCAGACCGGAATCGGCAAGTTCGATCTTTTGGGTTTCGATGCCTGTTTGATGAGTGGGTATGAAGTCTATAACGCCATCGCGCCTTATGGACGGTATGCGGTTGCCAGCGCGGAACTCATCCCCGGTGACGGCTGGGCTTATGAACAACCGCTGTTTGAGTTGACGGTTAACCCGAATATGGAACCGGATGTTCTGGGCAACTTCATCATCGATTCCTTTTATGACTATTATACCGAAACGACTGATCTTTATGACAACTTCGTCCTCAGCCTGATTGACCTTACGAAGGTTCAACAGCTAGGCGGGGCGCTGCGAGCCTTTAGAGATGTGGTGGAAGAAACGCCGGAAGTCGTGAATACGCTGTTCGATATTCGTTCTCAGACGTTGGTGCTGGGCGGGTTTGAACTGCCGTTTAACGCCGATGCGTGGTCGGCGATGGATTTGTTCCAATTTATGGAGCAAGCATCTAAATCCGATATGGATAGTGATGTGGTCGAAAAAGCACAGATTATCCTCGACATGGAACAATTAGTGATTTTGTATCAACGCGCCTCGGAAAGTTTGGCGGATTCAGGTGGGCTTTCTATCTTTTTCCCGCGCAATCAGCGGGTGTATGAGGATAATCGGTATCTGCCGCGTTACGACTCGGCGGCGGACGGTGCGAATTGGCGCAACTTTTTAACGCAAGTTTATGCCGATGCCGATAACAGCCTGCGCGATTGGCCCTTGGGGCAAATTCTTGATCTTTCCGCCGATGATGCCAACGGCGTGAACCTGAATCTCAATGTTGAGTCGGAGAATCTCGGGCAGTTAACCTTGGCGGTTTCCTTACAAGGTAGCGATGGACAGCCCATCGTCGTTGATTTCGCGCAGATCAACGCCGGCGCGGAGCAAACTACTTGGGGCGGCAATGTGCCGAGTTTGAGCGACGATAAAATTGATGTCCCCGTGCTGCTGGTGCAAAATCCGACTAACCCCAACTCTGGGGTGATACAAGGCATTTTTTATCCGCAAAATGGTGAGCAGGTAGAAGCGCAGATGGTGGTCAATATTGCCACAGGCAAGCCGCGCACTATCTGGGGATTGAACGACACAGGCGATGGGTTGATGCCCGCCCGTGTGGATGTGCAGCCGGGAGATGCTTTTGAACCGTATTGGCTGTCGTTGGATAATCAAAATCAATTGGTTTCGCGGCCTTCCGGTCAGCGTTTTACCTTTGGTGAAGACAAGCTAAAGGCGCTGACTGTGGCGCTGGAGCCTGCCTCGCCGGATGTATTCACCCTCACGCTGATTACGGTAGACATCAGCGGGAATTCGGTGGCGAGCAACGTCACCGTACCTGTGACGGAAACGGGCATTGATGTTGTATCAGCCGTTCTGCCGCCTGAAGACGATCTTGATGTCGATGGCGTTTTGATACCCGCCGATAACTGCCCTACCGTACCAAATCCCGATCAATCGGATGTAGATGGGGATCTGATCGGCGATGCCTGCGATGTCCGTAACGATCTTGACCTTGATTTGGACGGTATCCCCAACGCAACCGATAACTGCCCCGCGCTGCCGAATGCCGATCAAGAGGATAGTGATACCGATGGGCAGGGGAATTTATGTGACCCGCTCTCTGACGCAGCGGAGATTGTCCCGATTGACTTAGGCCAAGCAGTGAATGGTACATTAGTGTCGAATGCTGGGGGTAAAGCGTGGAGGTTTACCTCAGAGGAAGGCCAAAGCATTACCATTCAAGTTGACGCGATTTTCGACACCCGTGTGACGTTGTTTAGCTCGGATGAAATCGCCCTGACTGCCAGTGCAGATACGAGTGCGCTGGTTGGCAGCGAACTCCCGAATATCGTGCTGCCACAAAATAACGACTATTACGTCTTGGTGGAAGCGGTGAACCCAGAAGAGGGCGGCGATTACGTCCTGAGTATTCTGCCTGCTGCGACAACCGCCACCAATACCATAGAAACAGATGTTTGTCAGCAGGGAACGCTGTTGACGAATGCGACCAATGATTATGCGTTTGAAGGCAAGGCCGGGCAGCCTCTGCGTGTGGCGCTTGAGGCGGATTTTGACAGCATCTTGACGCTGCTCGATAACGCAGGCAGCCCATTGGAATTAACCGATACCGGCACCGGCTTGGGCAGCTTATTGGATAATGTGATCCTACCCGCCGACGAGACTTATACCCTCCGGGTACAGGGTAACACCGAACTGGCGAAGGGCGCGTTTAGCCTATGCGTGAACGAAATCGGCGTGAGCGAAACCAACAGCCGCCGGATTCTGCCGAATGAGCCGATTACGGATGTGCTGCCAAGTGGCGCGGAGAGCTTGTTTACGTTTGAGGGCGAGGCTAATCAAGTGATCGCCGTCACACTCACTGGCGATTTCGATACCGAATTGACCTTGTTCGATAGCGCCGGTGTTCAGATCGCCTATAACGATGATTTTAACGGCAGCCGTTACAGCAAGATTGATGGGTTTATCCTGCCTGCCGCTGGACAATATACCTTGCGCGTCGCCAGTTATGCCAATCGTGCTGGCGGCACCTATACCGTCGTCTTAGAAGAATCTACCCCGCTGATGCTTACGCCGTTGGGTAATTTAGCATATGGCGATACCGTCAGCGATGCACTCATCAGCGGTGAGCAAGATAGTTGGACGTTCAGCGCCAGCGCAGGCGATGTGGCAACATTAGTCGTGGATGGCGCGTTTGATACCACCCTGACTATTTTTGATGAAGGTGGCAATATCGTCGCATTTAATGATGATGCAGGCGGTCTTGTTACTAGCCGACTGAACGAGGTACGGCTGGATGGTGGGCAGTATCGGGTTATGGTGGGCAGTTTCTTTGGCACAGCGGGGGGCAATTATGCACTGACTCTCATCCGCGCCGAACCCGAAGCCGCCATCACCACCGATCAAGGGATTACCATTGGTCAATCCGTGAATGGCGATTATGGGGATGGAAGCGAAGCGTTTTGGACATTTACGGGTCAAGTAGGACAGGTCGTTACGCTTGAAGTGGATGGACAGTACGATCAAGTCCTCACGCTGCTGGATAGCGCCGGAACAGCCTTAGCACAAAATAACGATTTTGGCGATGTGGATACGAGCGTGATCGAAAATTTCTTGCTGGTGCAAGATGGGGTCTATTTCGTCCGCGTGGCAAATTACAATGATCGCATCGGCGGCACCTATGTCCTGACGTTATCCGAGGGCGAAAGCGAAACCCCGACCAACGAGACACCGCTGAGCGGAAACGTCCAAACACTGCGCCTCGGTCAGCCTACAACAGGCACTCTGGACGAAGGCGAAAACGCGGACTGGGCATTTACCGGACAAGCGGGACAGGTCATCACGCTTGAAGTGCAAGGCAGCTTTGATACGACTCTTGCCCTGTTGGATAACGGCGGCGGGCAGTTGGATTTTAACGATGATTTTGGCGGGATAGGTCAGAGCCGGATTGAAGATTTTACCCTTACCAGTAACGGCACCTATATTGTCCGTGTGGGCAGCTACGGTGACGGTGAGACAGGTTCTTATACGCTAACGGTGACGGCGATCCAGATTACGGCGCTCCCCACTGCGATACCGACGACGGCTGCCAGCGCGGGTGGGCTTTCTATCACGATTGGGCAAAGCCAAGAAGGGGTTTTGGCGAATGATACGCAGCAAAATTATAGCTTTAGGGGGCAAGCCGGGCAGGTCATCACAGCCGGCTTAACCGCACGATTCGATACGCTGCTGACTCTGTTCGATCCTTCTGGTGCGCTGCTTGAATCGAATGACGATTTCGGCGGCACACTCAACAGCCGCATCGAGAATTTCACGCTGCCCACGTCGGGGACGTACACGCTGAAAGTGGAAGGGTTTGGTCGGCGCGGCGCTGGACGCTTTACCCTATCCTTAAGCGCCACCAGTTCCCTCGCGGCGAATGCGACCACAGTTGCCTTCGCCGCCAGTTCCGCCACACCTAATCCGAGCAGCCAATTTATTGCACCTGGTCAGTCGCGCACGGGGACTCTGGCGTATGGCAGTCTTGATAGTTATGTCTTTAACGGGCAGGGCGGACAAGTCGTTACGATTGCGCTTGAGGGTGCTTTTGATACCATCCTCACGCTGCTCGATCCAACAGGCGCACAAGTGGCCTCCAATGATGACTTCGGCGGGACGACCAACAGCCGCCTGAATAACATCACGCTCGGCGCGACGGGTAATTATGCCATTCGTGTTGCCAGCTTTGGCAATCGTGGCACGGGGGGCTATACGGTGAATTTGAGTGTTGCCGCCGCCTCTATCCCCAGCCCGACACCGCCCCCCGCGCCGCAATCAAGCATCTCCTCGATTGGGCTTGGGCAGACGGTGAGCGGTACATTGAGGGTTGGACAAACGCAGGTCTATAATTTTGCTGGGCAAGCCGGGCAGGTGATTACGATTGCGCTCAACGGCGGTAGTTTTAGCTATGACCCAACCGTGACCTTGCTCAACAGTGCGAATGTGCAGGTGGCCTTTAATGATGATTTCGGCGCTTCCCGCAACAGCCGAATCGAGAATTTTGCGCTCACGACCAGCGATACCTACGCGATTCGCGTGGGCAGTTATGGCAATCGCTCCAGCGGGGCATTTACGCTCAGCTTAAGCGCCAGCAGCGCCCCGGCTGTGCCGACGGCGACCAACGCTCCGAGCATAATTCCATCGAATTTGACGGGCGGACTGATCGCGGTTCAAACGATCAATTTCGGTCAAACCCTCAACGGGACACTTTCGACGGGGCAGCAGCTTTATACCTTTAGTGGTCAGGCCGGGCAAGTCGTCAATATTGCCGTCAACGGCAATTTTGATACGACGGTTGGGCTGTTGAATGCAGGGAATACGCAGATCGCCTTTAATGATGATTCGGGCGGAACGCGCAACAGCTTAATCGCTAACTTTACGCTGCCGACGACGGCCTCTTATACAATTCGTGTGAGCGGATTTGGCAGCTTTAGAGGGAGTTTTACTCTGGCGCTGACGTTGGTGTCTACAGCGCCAGCCGCGACATCCACTCCAACGCCGATTATCCAACCCACCGCATCCGGCACGGGTGGGGAATTTTCGATTAATTTTGGGCAAATCACCAATGGCACACTGCCCAATGGAGGCCAGCAAAGGTGGACGTTTACAGGCAGCGCCGGACAAGTCGTGACGATTGGCTTAAACGCGGTCAATAATAGCTGGGATCCGACGGTGGCATTGGTCAACAGCGGCACTCGGCTTGCATTTAATGATGATACTAACGGAAATAACAGCTTAATCTCTAACTTCACACTTCCTGCCAACGGAAGGTACATCATCAGTGTCGCCAGCTTCAGCGGCGGTGTCGGTGGGGCATATACCCTATCACTCAACACGACTTCGCCTGTGGTTACGCCAACCCCCACTATCGCGCCGACTGCAACACCCGCAACCAGCGGCGGCCCAATGGCGATTGGGCAGACCGTCAACGGGACGCTTCCCGGTGGCACTACCCAGGATTGGTTGTTTGTCGGAAATGCCGGGCAAGTGATTTCGATTACGCTCAACGGCAGTTTTGATACAACCGCCACCCTTTTAAACAGCGCCGGACAGTTGTTGGCTTATAATGACGACTTCAACGGGACGAATAACAGTTTTATCGGGAACCTTGCCCTGAATGCCACCGACAACTATTTCGTGCGAGTCGGCGGATTTAATGGTGCAGGTGGAACATACAGCCTGAATGTTGCCCTGAGCCTTGCGCCAACGGCAGTGCCGCCGACCATCACGCCGCCCTCGCTGCCGCCGCCCACAACTGTTCCGCCCAGCCCCACGCCCAGCGTGACCATCATCGGCATCAACTTCTTCGATACTGTGACTGGGGCGCTCAATCCGGGGCAGGTGGTGGCCTATTCGTTCACAGTGCAAGCCGGGCAGTCCGTTACGGTCACGACCAGCAGCAATTACAACATGCCGATAGCCATTCTGGACGCGAACTCCCAGACGATTGCCTTTAATGGCGATACACCAAGCGCCCTTTATAGTGTGGTACTGCCTTATGCCGGGACGTTCTATGCGGTGGTGAACGGCGTGAACTTCCCCGCGACGGGCAATTACATCTTGTCCCTAAACACGCCGTAACCGTCGGCGTGTAAATTGCAGCAAAAACAGGGACACATACCTGTCTCTATTTTTAGTGTTGGCTCTGTCGGGGCATCATCCATGATGTCGGTTATTAACTCACGTTACGCAGACACTCAAATCACTTGACACTGGCAGTTCAAAACTGCCAGCTAAAGCGTTTGGAAACTCCTGAAGGGCTTAAGTAAAGATTCTTAACCTCTTTAGAGGTTTCCAAATTGCTCGGTAGCTCTGGGTTTTGAACCCGGAGCGGCTGGCTGCGTAAGGTGAGTTTATAAGTTATATTTGCCGTTGGACTTAGAACGCTTGTCTTGCTAGAAAGTAACTCCTAAAAAGAGAACTACGTAATTAATTTCAACAATTTATTTTTTACGCAATATGTTGCTGGTTTAATGAGGAATCTTTTTGCGCTAGAATGCCACGCTATGCGTACGATTACACGTAAACTTATTCTCCTTATCACATTGATTTTTCTCGCGCTCCTTGCAAGCGATCTTTACCCCGGTCTGCGCGGCGGATCGGGCTGGCGCTGGCCTTATCTGCTGCCTGACAACTGGACGGGCGCGTTATTGCTAGGGATTTTGCTCATCGTTTATCTGGTCGGCGTGTTTTTGTTGCGTCGATGGCAGGTGCGGACGTGGGCAGTCTTGGCGTGGGTGTTCATCAGTGCGGCGGTGCTGGGTGTGGCGGTGGTCGGTGTGCATGGCGATGCGGGCTTTCTCCTTTTCACGCGGACGGTATCGCCTGTTCAGACGGGCGCGAGTGCGCTGGCGGTGCGCGTCATGGCGGAAGAAGGAGCGCAGTCCACACTTGAGCGCTGGCCCGATGTGATGCGCGAATCGCAGGATACCAATCTGATTCACTTTACGACCAGTCCACCGGGACAGCCGCTTTTGCATGACGTTCTCGCCCGGATTTTTGATCCACTGCCTGTCAGCCGTCCCTTGAGCGCTGCCGTGCGCCTGTATCAATGTGCCGATTATCAGGTGATGCGCTACACACGGGGGGAACTCGTCAGCGCGATCTTCGGGATGCTGATGCCGCTGTGGGCGGCGCTGGCGGTCTTTCCTTTATATAGTGCAGCGCGGATGTTAGGGATCGCCGCTTTAGATGTGGTTGTGTGGTGGCCTTTGATGCCAACGGTATTGTTATTCGCTCCGACATGGAATACGTTGTATCCCTTTCTGGCGATTCTGGCTTTCGCATTTTTGCTGACGGGTTTGCGACGGCGCGGTATAGGATTCGCGCTCGGCTGTGTGGCGGCGGGTGGCGTGATGTCGATCACCACCTTTTTGAATTTTGCGGTGCTGCCGCTGCTGCTCCTCTTCGGATTATTCACGCTCGGCGCGGGTTGGGTGATCCATGCAAATCGACAAGATAAATTAACAACGCGACTCGCCAACACACTCGTTTGGTCATTTCGTGCAGGGCTTTGGTTCGCGCTGGGACTCAGCAGCGTATGGATTCTTTATTTTGCTTCTACCGGACTCACGCCGCTGGATTTGCTGCGCGTGACGTTTGATAATCACAGCGATCTTGTCCAGCGCGATTATCTCCCTTGGCTGATTCTGCATCCGTATGATGTGCTAATGTTCGTCGGGTGGCCTGTGGCGATTTTGTTCTTGGCGGCGAGTGTTAAGCAGTTGGCAGAAGATTTGACGCAAAGGCGCGAAGCACGCAAAGTGTCGCAAAGCACGGAGGAGACTAAAGAAATGGGTCTCGTAGGGAGCGACCTAAGTATCGCTCCTGCCGGGGATACACATCGATACGTCCCTACGCTGATTGCGGCGACCTTTTTCACTTTTCTACTGGTTGATCTCAGCGGAATCGCGCAAGGGGAAAACGCCCGTATCCTCAGTTATTATGCGCCGTTCTTTTTGTTATGCGCGGGGATATGGATGGCGCGGCATGACTTTAGATGGAAGATGCCGCTGCTGATGGCACAAGCCTTGACCGTGCTGGTAATGGCGATAGTACTGCCTGTCGTCCCGCAGGATTTGAATCCACAGGCGATTCAGCCGCGTGAGGATGTCCCGGCCTTCGATTTTCTGACGTTGCAACCTGTGGATGCAATCTACACCAGCCCTATCTACGACGGGGAGTTCCGGCTAGAGGCATATCGCTTTGTGGCGGATGTGGCGCAGCAGGCAATTTCGCTAGAGACTCACTGGGAGGGCATCGCTCCCACAGAGCGCCCATATCATTTTGAAGTCATCGCTTCGGCGGAAAATGCGATTGATGGCGAAATCATCACTGCGCCATATCAATGGCTGCCGCAGAGTGGGAATTACCTGACGACATGCTGGCGTAGTGGGGACAGCGTGCGTGACGTGACGATAATCCCGCTGCCGACGATTTCCGCGCCTGTTGTCTGGTCGCTGGCGCTGCGAGCAGTGGATGAACGCACCGGGGATGTGATGACGGTTATGCTGGTGGATGGCACATCAGCGGACAGTGTAAACTTGGGGCCAGTCAATTATCCTTAATAGAAGTTATGCGGTTTATAGTGATTAGTTCTTAGTCAACGCAGGCAGCAAGGGCAAATCTTTGTTCTTACTAAAAACTATAAACTAACAACTTTTACAACGTCGTATCCGGCGAGCCTTCAAATAACTTCCCGACTATAAACGAAATCGTCGGCAAACACGTAAAAGTCACGTTGTCCGTTTCCTCAAACGATATGGGGGCGGGATATGTTCCATCTTGTGGCGTTTGATAGAGGCGCAGTTGGCGCATCTCTGGGTCAATCACGGCGTATTCTGGTAAGCCTGCACGCGCATACGCTTTCAGTTTTACATCTTCATCATAATCGCGGCTACCCGGCGAAAGCACCTCCACGATCAAATCCGGCACGCCCCAGATGCGGCGATCATAGATTATATCCGCATGTTCGTGCATGACGAGGACAAAATCCGGCTGCACAGGTGTGATGCCGGGCATAAAAACGCCGATGGGGGCTATGTTTGCGTAAGCCAAACCTTGATCTTCCGCTGGGATCCCCAAAAGGCGATAGAAACGCAAGATAATCGTTTGATGAAAATAACTCGGCGCGGTGGACATATACAGTTCTCCATCAATGATTTCATAACGATTGCCATCGTCCGGCAGCGCTTCCCAATCGGCTGTCGTCCATTTGCCTTGCGGCGGCCCCTTCACGGTATGCACATGGGCATAAATCGGAAAAACAAGTTCAGACATGATTTAATCCTCATTCACTATCTTGCTTATTTTACCCCAAAACGGCATTAATCTTATCTTGTGTCCATGTGCCATTGGCGATGATGATTTTGTACTTAAGCGCCAGCGTTTCGTCGGGCGGCAACGCATAGCGCTGATCGTAGGCAAAGGCAAAGCTGACGGCGGCGGCTTGTTCGGTGCGGGTGAACCATTTTGTCGGATAGCGCGGATTACTTGGCGAATCGACAAAGACGAGGGTCGAACTGCGATCAACACCATCGTGAAGGCCGCTGTAAGCCAGCCACGCGCCCGATTTGCCCATGAGGTCGCCATCGGTCTTGCCCGTTTGCCCATCGAAAAGTGTCAGTAGGCCGTTTTGTAAATCGCGTGAACCGCGCCAATGCAGGCCACCATAACCCGCTTCGGGGCGGCCTTCGCTGGTCGGGCTGCCAAATTCCACCACTTCTCCCCGCCGATTTTTCAGCCAGAGTTGGACTTCCAGCGTCCAATAATCCGCATTAGGCGCGATTTGGCTGACGCTGATTTGGCGCGTTTCATCCAGCCATTTTTCGCCAGATTGCGTCACCCACACCAGTTGTTCTGTCAAATGTACGCCCTGCACTTCGTCGCACAGCATCTTGTTCCAATCAAGGTGGCGCTGCTGACCATTATTCGGCTTTTGAACGTAGCCTGTATCGTGCTGATAGGTGGAGCCGCCCCAGAAATTCTCGCCAGAAAGATAGGGGATCGCCATTGATAGGCCATGCTGCCAGCGGTGATCGTTGGGGCGGAAAAGCGTCAGCGTATCGCCAGCCAACGTTTTGATTGGATGGAAGTAAGGTCGGGGCGATTCAATCGTCTGTGTTCTGGGGATATAAACATAGCGAAACAACAGCCGTTCGCCGTAATAAATTTCAAGATGCTCGTGGAATTTGTGGATGAGTCTAAAGAACATCGGTTTTAGAGATGCGCTGCGCGTAATGTGTTCAAAATCAATGGAAGCTATCCCTCTATTCTAATGCGGCGTGAGTAGTGGCGATAGTCGCCATGATGTCGCGGATCCGCGCTTGATCTTCCGGCGCATACTTATCGAAGTTCGCTGGTACTTGAGCATAGTCTACCACAACTTCAAAGACGCGGAGGCTCGCATACAAGCGGTTATAAATTTTCCCCAGATCAAACGACAGATCGTTTGTTCCTCCAAGTGGCAGGGGCAGCACTGGGATAACAGAATCAATACCGAAACCATAGACCTCAATTTTACCGCGTTGCAACTCAGGGTGCGGATTGCTTATCAGGATAGCATAGGGAAATGCCCCTTTCACACGATCAGGGTAGCTTGGCACAGTTAAAAGGATAGGGCGCAGTTCATGCAAAAAATCGATTTCGACAAGGTTCACGCCGCTGCGAAGGGTATCAAGACGGCGTGCAAGATAAGCGCTGTGGTAGGATTCGGGGGGCTTATTGGCAGCGGATAACACCTCAATTCGTGTGACAGGTCTGCCCGGATATTGCTCTGCTGTCATCTCATAGATGACCACACTGTGTAGGGGATGTTCTTCTTCTTCCAATTCTAAGGCTTCATCAAGCGGCAGCGTCAAAGTAGGGGTGGCGGATTGGGTGGTGTTCGACAACCGCGCCGAGGGCTGCCTTTGAAAAAGGGTTATATCAGGGTACGTATGCCGCTGCCGCTCTGAATCTATCTCGCCGATTTGGAGCGATTTTTCTGATAAGGTGTAATAGTTCGATGGGAGTTGTTCATCAAGGGTCATACGAATAAAAGTGATAAAATCACTATGAAAACTTTCCCAACCGCCGCCTTTTTGCTGCAAAAAGCTGTTGAGATGGGCATTTACGCCCGGATACAAATTTTGCTGAGCGCGAATCGCCATAATAGGAATCTCCGTTACCTCCTTAAAGCCTAGCACAGATTAGAAATTATGGAGTGTTTCAGGATACTCCGCACCGCCCTATTTCATAAATTCGTACACGATGTTAACGACCTTCTTATTCAAATTTGATTACAATACCTTTCATGAGTTTTAACAGGAATCTAAGCCGTGATAAACACAATCTCGCCCCCATCTCTCATCGGCAGTCGTTACCAGCTTCATGAAACACTCGGCGCAGGCGGCATGGGCATTGTTTATCGTGCCACCGACCAACAGACAAATCAAAATGTCGCCATAAAACTCCTCAAGCCGCAGGCTCTTTCGCTTTCGCCCGATACGCTGGAACGTTTTGCCCGTGAAGCCGAAGCCTTGCGCCAGCTTGACCATCCTAATATCGTCAAAGTCTTGACCACCTTACAAGAAAATGATTTACATTATTTAGTGATGGAATATATCAGCGGTGGCTCGCTGCAAGATGTGCTTCAGCGTGAAGGCCGGATGCCCATCAGCCGTACCCTCGACATCGCGCTTGATCTATCGGATGCGCTCGCTCGCGCTCATCGCCTGCGGATTATCCACCGCGATATTAAACCAGCGAATGTCTTAATCGCGCAGGATGGCAGTACGCGGTTGACGGATTTCGGTGTGGCACGGATGGGAGCGAAAGAACGTGTGACCGAAATCGGCTCGGCGGTAGGCACGCCCGATTATATGGCACCAGAAGCACTGCATGGGGATGAGGTCGATGCACGGGCGGATATTTGGGCGCTTGGCGTGATGTTGTTCGAGATGCTAACCGGACATCGGCCTTTCCGGGGTGATAACATCACCTCCATGATTGTGGGCGTTTTGACTCATCCCGTGCCGGATTTAGAAGCGCTGCGCCCTGATGCGCCGATTTCTTTAGTGGATTTGGTCTACCGGATGTTGACGAAAGATCGTGAAGCCCGAATCCCCAGTGCGCGGTTGGTCGGTGCGGAATTAGAAGCACTCGCTTCCGGCACACCCGTGAACGCCGCCACCTATGGGACGCTGCGTGCCACGACCATGCCATCTTATACCACTTCCACACCGCCGCGCACCACACCCACACCACGTCATAACTTGCCTGCACAAACTTCAACTTTTATCGGGCGTGAGTCCGAAATGACCGAAATCATGCGCTTGATGGCTGATCCCGGAATTCGCTTAGTGACGATTCTCGGCCCCGGCGGCATGGGCAAAACACGTCTCTCGTTGGCCTTCGCGGAACGCATCGTCGGCGGCACGCATTCGACACCGATTACCGATACACAAGATTATTTCTTGGATGGCGTGTATTTTATCCCGCTGGATGCCTTGAGTTCTCCCAATGATATTGTTGACGCGATGGCGGATGAACTCAAATACACGTTTGTGATGGATGAGCGTGATCCTAAGCAGCAGCTTCTTGAACATCTCGGCGATAAAAATGCCCTGCTCATTCTGGATAACTTCGAGCATTTGCTGGACGGTGCAGGCATTGCGGCGGATATTTTACGCGCCGCGCCGCACGTTAAGATCATCGCCACCTCGCGTGAGCGCCTAAACCTCAGCGGCGAGACGATCTTCAACCTCAACGGGATGGACTTCCCCGAATGGGAAACGCCGGAAAACGCGATGGAATACAGCGCCGTGAAGCTGTTTTTGCAAGGGGCGCGGCGGGCAAAACCCGGTTATGAACTGCTGCCGGATGATGTGAAGTACCTCGCTCGTATTTGTCAGACAGTGCAAGGCTTGCCGTTGGGGATACTGCTGGCGGCGGCATGGGTGGAGATGCTTAAGCCACAAGAAATTGCTGAGGAAATTGCGCGGAGTCTGGACTTTTTAGAAACCGAACTGCGCGATGTGCCGGAACGCCATCGCAGTATGCGGGCTGTATTCCAGTATTCATGGAACTTACTGTCGGAAGATGAGCAGAAGGTGTTCATGAAGTTGAGTATCTTTAAAGGCGGATTTGACCGTGAAGCCGCGCAGGAGATTGCCGGGGCATCGCTGCGAGCGCTGACGGCATTGGTCAATAAATCTTTGCTGCGGCGCAGCCCGGAGGGACGTTACTTCGTCCATGAGTTACTGCGCCAGTACGCGGAAGAGCGCTTCGTGGAATGCTGCGATCAAGACGAGATTTATGGAAAACATGCCATATATTACGGCATGATGCTGAACAAATTAGAGCCGGATTTTTTCAGCCGCAAAGAACGTGATGCGATTGAAAAAGTTGATCTTGAATACGAGAATATCCGCAGCGCGACACGGTGGGCGCTGCAACATCAGCGTTGGATTGGTTTGCAGCACGGTATCCATGCCACGATGGCGTTTTATACCGGGCGCAGCCGTCTGGCTGAAGGGATCGCCACTTTTGAGGAAATTCTCGCTGTGCTGACGGCATACGGCCTGAAAGATGACGAGATCAAGTCGCTTTACTGGGGATGTGTTATCCGGCAGATGCGGATGACGATGAGCAGCAAGGGTGATTACGAAGTCGTCCGGCAGAAATCGCAGCAGGCGTATGATTATTTTTCCACACAGCCTGACACCGAACAGAATCGCAAGGAACGGAATCATTCCCTCAATAACATCAGCTACAGTCTGATGAACCAGGGGCAGTATGATGAAGCGGCACGGGTATCTACCCAAGCACTAGAACTCTCACAATTGATCTCTGGCGCGGACTTAACCCATTACTATTTTTCCATCGCCAACCTCGGCTATGTGGAATATCTGCGTGGCAATTATGAGGAGGCGCGTCGTCTTTATGAGACGATGGATAAGGCGCTTCCGCCGGATTATTCGCCGGGCAGTCGGGCTTTAGGCTTAAATAATTTAGGTGAAGTGCTGGTCGCGCTCGGTGAATTTGATCAGGCTGCCGCTTATTTTGAACAAGCCTATACGACCTTCAAAGCCATCAACAACCGCCGAGGCATGGCCTTTACCATTAATAACTTGGGCGGCATTCACTCTATTCGGGGCAATTATGACGAAGCCCATCGCATGTTCGCGGAAGGTTACGCGCTTCACAAAGAAATCGGGGATCGATCCGGCACGGCGCATTCCTTAAGTGCGCTGGCGAATGTCGCCTTTTATACCGGGGATATTGCTGGTGCAGACAAAAATTATCAAGAAGCGCTGGCGATTCGGCGTAACTTGGGCGATCAAAAAGGCATCAGTGATTCGTTGACCGATCTAGCGGATGTGGCTTTTGCGCGGGAAGATGTGATGGGCGCGCGCCAGCTTTATCAACAAAGTCTGGAAGTCAGCCGTGCGATTGGCGATCAATCCGGCATTGCGCGGGCGATGATCTGGATTGGGATTACCATCGGGATTAAAGACCAAGACGAAGCGGCTTGCCGTCCTTATTTTGAAGAAGGGCTGGCGCTGGCGGAAAAAGTTGGGAATGGTGCGGTGATGGTGATGGCCTATTTAGGGCTTGGCGAAGTCACCTTCCATACCGAGAAATACGCCGAGTCCCGCGCTTATTTCCATAAGGCGCTGGACTATGCCAATTATGGTAAGGCCGTCGGTATGATGTTGTTCTCATTGATCGGCTTTGCCAGTGTGCTGGTCGCGGAAGGGAATCCAATCAGAGCGCTGGAACTGGCTGGCCTTGTGCATCGCTATCCGCGCACCGCCATTAACTTTATGACAGATATGAAGCTCAAGTATCTGTTGGATGAGGTTTGCCCCCAACTTTCCGACGACGTGGTGCAAGCCGCGCTGGAACGTGGGCGCGAGCTTGATCTGGATGAAACCGTAAACGCGCTACTGGCAGAATCGGCAGCGTGATAAAATCGCATAACGCACAATCACAACTGAGGTGTTTATCATGAAGTCAAATCTCATCACCCGTGACAAAGAAATTATGAGCGGTACACCTGTCTTTACTGGGACTCGCGTTCCTGTTCAAAGCATCATTGATTATCTTGCTGGTGGACATCCCTTGGCAGAGTTTCTGGACGATTTTCCAACAGTAAGTCGGGAGCAAGCGATTGATTTTCTGCGGCAAGCACAAGCGGCACTTTTAAAGCAGGCCGATGAAACTACTTCTTGACGAGTCGCTCCCAAGACAACTTAAAAAAGAATTTTCTGAATATGAGGTGATGACCGTTCCTGAGCGCGGTTGGCAATCTAAAAAGAACGGACGATTGCTGACCTTGGCATCAGGCGAATTTGATGTTTTCCTCACACGAGATCGCCACATGAAAGATCAGCAAAACTTGAAATCGTTTAACATTGCGATTATGGTGTTGATCGCCTATACCAATGATATTGAAGACCTTGTGCCGCTTGTTCCACAAATCAAAGAAATTCTACAAACCATTCAGCCCAAGGATTACGTGGAGGTGAGCATCGAATCCGAATAAGAGCGAAATCACGCAACGTTTTGGCTGGAATCACGTATAAATAGACATAAGACAAAATAAGTGCGTGAAAAACGCGAGTGGGAGTAAAAATCATGGTCATGGCAGCGTTTGCAATTCTGGCAGTTTTGGCGGCAGTATGGTTTGTAACCTCGATTGTCGGCCCCATCATCGGCCTTCTTTTTACGGTGCTGTCGTGGATATTTATCGGCTTCTTGGCGGGGAAAGTCCTGCGTGGGCGCGGCTATGGCCCGGTGGGTGACGGTCTGCTAGGGCTGGGTGGCGGCATCGTCGGCAGTTTGTTGTTCGGTCTGCTGGGGATTGGCAGCGGCGGCCTATTTTTAGGGATCGTTGCCGGGGTAGTTGGCGCGGTGGTGCTGGTCTATCTCGTCCGACTGGTGAGCGACTCGAACTTCGCCCGGTAAAAAAATCTAAGCGATCATTTGAAAAGGTCTATCGAGGACGGCACAATCGTCAATGCGTCCGCCATAGGGGAGAATCTCAGACCCTCCCCTACCTAAACGTTTTAGCGCTTTCGCTTATGTTGGGATTTCGTAGGGGCGCACCGATGTGTGCGCCCGTCTGAAGCGGGGCAACACACAG
>DAOTTO010000415.1:0-14258 GCA_034437895.1 Anaerolineae bacterium
TTCTCTGCGCCTTTGCGTTGAATCTCCTGCCTCTTTTTCAATTTGTGTATCTTTGCATTGAATCTTCCGCTGCACTGAATAAATCGCGGATTTTTACATTCCACCCTCATGCTTTTGTGTTACTATTTTGAGGAACAAGCCTTACTGTGCAACGCGGTGGGGTTTTCCTACGTATTCATTTATAGAACGTGTAAAATGGTGGATTTATGTCCGACGACATCCGTAACCGCGCTACTGGCGCAATCCTAAGAAACGCAATTTTAAGCTGGCAAACCGCGATCACACTGATTATCACGGTGATTTTGTTTTTGTTCGTCAATGTCTCAGATGTGATTCCGTTCTTCCAACCTTGGATGTGGCTTGTTCTGGGCGGGGTGGCGGAAGCGGCCTTCATCGGGGTCACATTAAGCGATCCACAAGCGGCCCAAGCGGCGGTTTCGCAGCAGTTCGAGACAAAATATGATCTGGGACAAGTGAAAAGCCGCGTCTCGCGGGATCGACTGCGCTCCGCGATGGAGTACCGCCGCAATATGCTGGAACTGGCAAAACGAGCCAACGGCGCGATGCGAACCCACTTGATGACAACGGTGGACGACATCAACGACTGGATCGGTCACATGTATGATCTGGCGCGACACATTGACTCGTTTGAAGAAAATGAATTGGTCGAGCGTGATCGGCGCATGGTGCCGCAGCAGTTGGATAAAACCCGTCAGCGCATGGAAAAAGAGACCAACCCCGATGTCCGGCGTGAACTAGAGCGCCAAGTGAATCAGCTTGAGCAGCAGTTGGTGAACTTAGAAGCGACTGTGAACAGTGTGCGGCGGGCGGAAATCCAGCTCGAAAGCACTTTGTCTTCGCTCGGCACGATCTATGCACAGATGGCTCGCTTAGGCAGTAAAGAGGTCGACAGCGGGCGGGCGCAGCGCCTCCGCTTAGAAATCCAAGATGAGATTTCCGGCCTGCAAGATACGCTGGAAGCGATGGACGAAGTGCAGGCACAGAGCTTGCGCTTACAATAAGCACTAAAAAGGGATGCTGAAAGTAATCAATTAAAAGCTCAGGCTTTGTTCTCAGCATTTTGTTGAGGCCACGTCAGCAAGACAATGAGGCTCTTTAAGAAAAAGCGCGTTATAATCGCCCTTATGATTTGTCGCGTCGTCAGACGGAATTTCGTCTGGACGCGAACCGGTGATGTGGGGCATTATGTCTCATGCCGGAGTAAGGGGAGCATACACTGTGTCTGACCCGATTATCTATCAATGGGTGACAGCCGCCATCGCGGGCGATCAAGACGCTTTCGCGGAACTCGTTTATACCTTTCAGGATGCCGTATTCAACCTGTGTTATCGCTTGCTAGGGGATGGCCCAGAAGCGGAGGATGCGGCGCAGGAGGCTTTTTTGCGGGCATATAACAACCTCACCCGCTATGACGGGGAGCGCTCGTTCAAGACATGGATTCTGAGCATCGCCTCGAATCATTGTATTGACCGTTTACGCAAACGCCGCGCCATTTATGTGTCGATTGATGAACCCATCTCGGCAACGCTGTCGCTTGCCAGCACTGACCCGCAGCCAGAGCAGGTCGCCCTTAGCAATGAGCGCAGCCGCCGCATTCAAGCCCTGCTCAATGAACTCGCGCCGGATTACCGCACTGCCGTCGTCCTGCGCTACTGGTACGATTATTCTTATATTGAAATTGCCGAAATTTTAGAAACCACCGAAAGCGCCATTAAAAGCCGTTTGTTCCGCGCACGGCAAATGTTGGCAGAAAAATTAGGCGATTCGGCTGCGCCGGGGCATGGCCTGCGTAATCCCTTGCTGGAAGAAGGAATATAGCCTCATGCCAGATGAACGCAAACGCTTAATGATGCAAGAGGCGCTGGATGATGTCCTCTCTCATGATGAACAGATAGAATTATTCAGCCATCTAGACACAGACGCTGAGGATGCCGCGCATTATACCCGCCTACAGCAGGTCGATTCGCTCCTGCGAACTGCCCCTTATGAACGTGCGCCCCGCCGTTTGGCGCTGACGATTATGGCGCGTTTGGGCGAGAGCATGAAGCAAGAACAAAAACTCAGACTTACCGATTCGCCCGAACTTTCCGAAGCGGCGATGCAGGTCGCGCTGCAATTAGTGACCGTCGCCACGCTGCCGATGCTGATAGGCGCGAGTTATCTGCTACTGAATGCCATGAGCGACCCGGCCATCATGGAAACCGTGCTTCAGCAGGTCGCCGCGCTGTATATCCTCGTCATTGATGTGATGAAAGTGATGTTGGAGCAGGCGCAGGAAGTGTATAAAGACAATCCAGAAGCGGCGATTGCGCTGCTGGCGCTCATGCCCGTGACCCTGTTAAAACTGGTCGAGATTGTCCTCGGCTATGAAGATGACGAAACATAATCCCCTCCTCTCCATTCGTTTAGCCACTTGACCAGTCCAATTTCCGGTCAGGTGGCGGGTGACTATCCTCCCTTACTCCTACATCATTGATTTATTCGTTTGTGTTTACTTTAATCAATGTATAGGGAAAGTATCATAATGCCGTTTGCATCATCTAAAATTATCCAAAATCCAGATCGCCTTCAAATTTTGCGCGACCTAGTACTGCTGGATACGCCCGAAGAAGAACCTTTTGACCGCTTAACCGCCTTAGCCAGCAAAATTGTTGGCGCACCCGTCTCCCTCGTGTCGCTGATTGATGCCGATCGTCAGTTCTTTAAAAGTGCGCTGGGATTGCCTGAACCCTGGGCTTCTGACCGTGAGACACCCCTCACCCATTCCTTCTGCCAGCATGTCGTCGCTACAGGCGAACCGCTGGTGATTACTGATGCCCGCGAACATCCGCTCGTCCACGATAATCTTGCGATTCGTGACTTAAACGTCATCGGTTATCTAGGGATACCGCTTGAAACATCAGATGGCTATGGGCTGGGTTCATTTTGCGTCATTGATGGCAAGCCGCGTGAGTGGACGACGGACGAAGTGGAAATCATGCGTGATCTGGCGAAGCTAGTACACCAAATCACTAAGGATGAGGTTTCATTGGGCAATTCTAGCGTGCAATAATGCGGAACCACTCCTCACCTTCACCAAATCACGATACTAGTCATGACGGAAATCGAACTTCGCAGTGAGTTGATCGCCCGTAAGCAGATTGAAGACAAATTGCGGACGGTGTTGATTGATTTAGAGAATGCCAATCGTCAATTTCGCCGGATGACCATCTTCGCGGAATCGACCATTCAACACACCATCAAGGCGGTGCAGCTTGGCGCACAAGAAAGCGAAATTCTGACCTATTTACAAAGCGCCCAGCAAGGGCTGAATCGTAAAAATTAGTCACTGATTGACGACTTAGGGGTGAGAACATCAATCCACCCCTGTTTAAATTTGCCGATTATATATCCCTTTAGCGCATACCGAGCAGCTTACGCAGGCGCTCAACCAGCGTGACGCGATGCGGTTTTTCATAACGGGAATGAAAGGTGGAAGACCCCATCGCATAAGGTTCACCTTCGCTGCCGACTGCCACATAAGTCCCGGTTTTCACCAGCACCGGATGATGATGTTCCTTGCTTTGTAAGAGGGCATCTTCGGCAAGCTGTTTGGCCCACACGCCAGCGGCTTTATAATAAGGGCGGCATCCCAATTTGATGAGTTGGTTTTCCGCTGCGGAAGGCTCCCAGTCTGTTTCTTCCCAACGCTCATACGTCTTGGAAAAAATAGCGGGTTCAACCGGCCAATGTTCATAACTGTCGAGTTTGGAACGCACTTTCTCGCCCGGTTTATAGCAGATGATATACCCAGCCTTCGCAATAAGTTCCTGCCCATCGCGGGTGCGAATTTTTTTAGGCGCTTCGCTAGCGGGGAGCTGCCGTGCCATCGTCACTTCTTTTTTGCGGAGGTAATATTGGTAGCCCATCGCACGTAATTCATCTGCCGACCAATTTTTTTGTTTAACGACTTCCTCAGACAGCTCATCATAGACCTTCATCCCCGCGCCTCCCCTCATCAAAATTTGCCTTAAAGTAAAGTCTACACAACTTTTACCCATTGAGAATTAAGGTCACATTACAATTTCATTCGTATCCCCAAACGTTTGTCCTGTTATGCGTTTTCGCCGTGCCGTGTATAATAGGGAGAAATTTTTGGATCATTGGGATAACGACTATGACGCGACGTTACAGGGTGTTTAGCGTAATCGCGCTGCTTATCATGACGAGCATCGTACTCAAGGTGTGGGCAGCGCCCAATCAGCAGGCCAATTTATTTGAGGCTTTCTTGCAGAATAATCGGCAGGATTTAGAAGCCCTCGCTAATCAAGTATTGGGGGAAGGCGCACGTCCGCCAACGTGGACGTTCAACACGGATTTAAGTACCGTCAATTATACGGCGGATTTGTGGTTCGATAATGAGCAGCTTGCGGATTCCATCTTCGGGGGTGGACAGCGCCCGCCTGCTTGGTTCGGGGCAACCAGCGCTGTACCAGAAATTCTCAGCCGCAATGTGCGGCATGATATGGAACTGGCGGCGGATACGATCTTTGGTGCGGATACGCGCCCGGACACATGGCGCGGCGCGGATAAAATCTATCGTTGTGAACGCACCCTGCAAAATGTGGTGCGGCTGTTGGATGTGATCTACGATCAACAGCTACAAACGCAGCAGTCGGTTGCCAATTACTGCCTCGCCGCGACGTTATCCGCCGAGAATGATCTCGCGCCGATTTTGTTTTCCTCATCAGAAGCACAAGCTGCCATACCCGCCCTTGCGCTGGCGCTGCGCGGTGATGTGGAACGGCTGGCGGATGAAGTCCTCGGCTTGGGCAACCGTCCGCCCGGATGGGTCGGCAACGCGCAGGAAAATTCACCCACGCTGGTTGGGGATGCCTCACGCGATATCGAGATTTTGGCTGATTTGGAATTTGGCAGCGGCACACGTCCTGCTGAATGGTCAACATTTTCCGGCACATCACCCGCCATTTATTACCGCAATATGCGCTATGACCTTGAACTGTTGACGGACGCTTCACTCGGACAAGGCGTGCGTCCACGCGGCTGGCAGGGCGTAAATCCGCTAGAAAAGTGTACCGTGACCGAGCAATCGCTGGTCGCCGTTGTGCAAAACAATTTCGGCTTTGTGCAGGACGAGACGATCATCGATTCGGCTGATTATTGCAGCCTGACGATGTTCAGCGCCAACAACATCGCGGAAAATCCGCCTGCGCCGGAAGTGGTCGAAGGCGAAACTGGCGACCCGGATGCCCGCTTCATTGCTGAGGCACGCTACGCCTTTACGTATTTGGATGTGGCGGCGCTGCAATATATGGGCATTATGCCGGGTGGGACGCAGTTCCGCGCATGGTATCGCAACTTCAATGAGTCGAACATGATGTTCGTCAGCGGGCAAGATTTCGCGGTCTTCGTTGACCAGCGCTTTACGTCGCTGCCGCGTGAGGTGTTCGACGGTCTGCCCACGCTGGAAGGCATCCGCCCGTTAACCTTCTGTGATGCGTTCTGGTGCAACGGCCCCAGCCCCACACCGACTCCCACAGGCGGCGGCCCCCTGTTGGCGCTCATCAACGCGGCGACACCACCCGCTACCGTCAGCGCTGGACAAGTGGCGCAAGCAGGTTCTAAAGCCGAAGTCACATGGAATTATATCCGCGTGACATATTTACTAGATCGTCCAGAGACAGGCACGGTGCAGGTCGCGTTGGAAATTTGTGCCGAACCTGCTCAGATCGCTTGTGAGCCGGTGATTCGCGTCTTTGATAATGCGCTTGGGCAAGAAAAAGCGGCGATTTCGCAATATAACGGCCTGAACGTGTATGAATTTACTTACGGCTATATCACCACTGTCATCATCGAAGGCACGACTCGCGTGTCATCTGATATTTGGATCAGCGATCCGACGATTCGATAAATCCGCCACAAAAAACCTCTCCTAAACAATGTGCTGTTCAGGAGAGGTTTTTCCATAAAGCCGTGTTCTCGTCTGTAAAAGTAACCCTCGCTAAATAATAAACCTCAGTTTTGGATAGCGCACTTTGATTAACTTTTATGATGTCCTCATCCCCCGACCCCTTCGCCATTGCATGGTGAAGGGGAGAAAAATGGTTCACAATGGTTCTTTAAGTCCCCTCCCCACTTCGTAGAGAGGGGATTTAGGGGTGGGGATAGAATGAAAACACTATCCGAAACTCAGGTTAATAAGAATTTTTTGAACCACCAAGAATACCAAGAATTTAAACTTAAATCCCTGTGTCCTCCGTGTCGTCGCTGCACTTAGGTGGTTCAATTTTTTCGCATTATTTTCGTGGGTTTATTTGAAGATACAGTTAGTTGGATTCTATGACCAAAGCCACTTCTTACGCCATTTCAAGCGCTTTTATGGGGTGTCACCCAAGCAGATGCTCTTACCTCACGATTGATGCAAGGGCGGGAGAGAGGCCGTTATCCCTAACAGACCCTCAACCGTGCGATACCCATGTATAAATTTCTGTGGTATATTCGGGTCTCGATGTAAGTTATGTGCGGACACCAACTGATTCATGAAGCCAACGATTCTCTATATTGAAGATGACCCTGCCAGCCGCCGCCTTGTACAGCGGGCGTTGAACTACGCAGGTTATGAAGTGATCGTCGCGGAGCGCGGCATTGTAGGGATTGATCTTGCGCGTAAACATCAGCCAGATTTGATTCTGACGGACATCAATTTGCCTGATTTAAGTGGACATGAAATTACGACGGCGCTTCGTGCCGACGAGCGCTTTCATAATACGCCGATTGTGGCGCTGACCGCACAGGGTTATGGTGTGCAGCACGATATGGCAATCGCCGCTGGCATTAATGGCTATTTGACGAAACCGCTGGATATTGAAAAACTCTCCGAGCAGGTGGCGTACTACCTTAACGGCGGGCAAGACATCATCGAGCCGGAGCGCTTAGTTGCGGCGAAGGCCAAATATACCAGTGAAATCGTCGCCCGGCTGGAAGCGCGAATCCGTGAATTAGAAGCAAGCAACGAAGCCCTGCACCGGCTTGATCGCATGAAAGAAACCTTTATTCAGCTTACCGCCCACGAACTGCGGACACCCTTAACGCTCGTTTATGGCTACAGCCGCCTGCTGGAAGACCATCCGCCGCTTCGCGCTTTGATGCAGCATGACGATTTAGTTTCCACACTGCTGGAAGGCTTGGTCGATTCGATTGAACGGATGCACACCGTTATCGAAGAAATTCTGATTATCAGCCGCATCATGACTAAGCAAATTGATCTTTCGATTTCGCCGATTAATCTAGGCGTTATCGTCCAAAAAGTGCTGACGAACTTTGAAACCGCCTTGCAAGATCGTCGCATGAACATCCGTTTTGACCCGGCAGGTTGGCCTAGTAATATGCGGGCAGATGCCGATTTACTGCGGCTGGCGATCAGCAATTTAATCGGCAACGCCATCAAATATACGCCGGATTACGGCACCATTACCATTTGGGCGGAAGAAGAACCAGACAAAGTGCGCTTTTCCATACGTGATACGGGAATCGGCATAGATCGAGACGATCAAGTCAGTATCTTCGAGGAATTCCACACCGTCAGCGATATTCGACTGCACAGCACCAGCAAAACCGCGTTTGGCGGCGGCGGAATGGGGTTGGGGCTGCCGATATGTAAAGGCATCATCCAAGCACACGGCGGACAAATCCGCGTGGAAAGCGAGGGTTGTGACCCAGAGCGCTTACCCGGTAGTACCTTTATCGTCACCCTGCCATTGATTGCCCAACGTGCGCCGCGCCCTAGTACTAAACGCCTAAACCTCTAAAGAGACGTTTACATATCTAAATACTAAACCCATGTTACAATCTCGAAAGGTGTTATAGTGTATAAAACACTTCTCAGAGAAAATGTAACCCGATGCAGCGAAAATTTCCCCTCAGCGGCATCCTCGCCGCTTTCGCCACCCCTATACTGCTCGGCATGGCTCCGATTTTCGGCAAGCTGGCGATTCAAGCCGACGTAGACCCTTTTTCAGTTGCGGCGCTGCGAACTGTCATTGCCGTACTCTTATTATGGACGATCTATCTGCTCTTTTTTCGCCGCTTTATCTATATTTATCCAGCCGGGTTGATGGGCTGTATCGTCGTCGGCACCATCAACGGCATCGGCTCGTTGTTTTATTACAGCGGCCTCACGCACATGAATGCTTCGATGGCGCAATTGCTCAATGGGATGTATCTGCCGCTTGCCGTCCTACTTTCGAGTTCCGCCGGGCAAAAGGTGGATAAGCGTACTTTCTTTCGCGTACTGCTCGCGGTATGCGGTTTACTGATCGTGACGGGTTTTGGTGAACAGCGCACCGATTGGCTGGGCGTGGGCTTAATGCTTGGTAACGCGCTGATGTTCGCCGGGACGGTCATCCTGAGCCAATATGTCTTGTATGAAATGCCCGCGCCCACAGTGACACTTTACGTACTGAGTACGATGGCGGTGGTTGTTTCGATGGTGTGGATGACGGTGGGACAGCCGCTGCCCCAAGCGACGATGAATCAGGGGCTTGCGGCCATTTTTGCTCTTGCCGTGACGACAGCGCTCTCGCGTTTGGCGATGTTCGCAGGGGTCAAATTTATGGGCGGCATCCAAACAGCCGTGTTATCAATCACCGAAATTGGAGTGGCGCTGCTGCTGGCGGCGGTTATTTTGAATGATCGCCTCACCGGGGCGCAGTGGTTGGGCGTGGCAGTGCTGGCGGGGAGCATCTTATTGATCCGCCAGCGCGATTTGCTGCCGCGTGGTTTTAACCCGAATGCCCTTATCGTGGCGAATATGGCGAGCGTCCAGTTCCAGCGGATTGCCTTTCATCGCGCTTTTGGCACTAGCGATACCGATAACGAATCCGGAACGATGGCGAACATCACCACGCAAGAACTCGCCCTCATCCAGCGTATGATGGGCGCGCAAACGGGACCGATAGACCCGTTCCCCATCGGTAAAGTCGGGATGGCGAATGCGACCAATCTCAAATTATTAACCGACACGTTGGAAAAGGCGCATCTTCAATCGGACGAGGTGTCTTGAAATATCTAGGTTTACCCAAGAATGCCGTAAAAGCCACTCGCAGGATACCCACATGCTTTGAACCACAAAATCACGCAGGACACTGAATTATCTCTCTTGATGATTTTTGCGCTTGCTCGGAAAATACTTCAATTTCTTTGCGAATCTTTGCGTTCTCCGCGTCTTTGCGTTACATCTTCTCTTTTATTTGACACGCATCAACACTTGGCGAATTGATCGACCTGCTCACGAGTCGGCAGCGCCGGAATCGCTCCGCGTTGAGTCGTCGTGATTGCGCCAACGGCATTGGCAAAACACAGGATTTTAGAAAGCTGCTGCATGTAATCTTCGGAATGTTCCAAAATGCCGACTAAAAGCCCCGCGACAAACCCATCGCCTGCGCCTGTCGTATCCACCGCCTGCACAGTATACCCGGCAGAGCTGACCTCGCTTCCGTCAGGGAGATAGGCTGTCGCGCCGTTGGAACCGCGTGTGACGACAATGATCTGAATATTTTCCCGCCACAAGGGTTTGAGGTCGCCGCCTGTTAAAAATTCGAGTTCCTCATCGCTCACTTTGACAATCGTAGCGTAATCTAGGCCGACGAGCATTCCCATACGGGCAGCTTCGGCATCGCCCCACAGTGCCAAACGCAGATTCGGGTCATAGCTGACGATCAACCCGCGTTCATGGGCGGTCTGTGCGGCTTTGAGCGTGGCGGAACGGCTTGGCTCTCCGATGAGGGTGATGCTGCCAAAGTGGAAAATCTTCGCGCCGTCCAATACATCAAGCGCCACATCCTCCGGCCTATACAGCATATCCGCGCTGGGATTGCGATAAAAGGAAAAACTGCGCTCGCCATTCGCGCCCAACGAGACAAACGCCAACGCGGTACGGGCTTCTGGACTAAAACGTAAACCGCGCACATCAACCCCTTCCGCGTTTAAAACTTCCGCAAGAAAATGCCCAAACGGGTCATCCCCGACCTGCCCCAAAAATGCGCTGTCATGTCCAAGCCTGGCAACTGCCACCGCAACATTAGCCGGTGCGCCGCCGGGGGCTTTCTGGAAGCCGGAGGCATCCCCCACGCTCACGCCGGATTCCAGCGCGACAAAATCAATCAAAAGTTCGCCCATCGAAACAACAGTCATTTTTCAGCCCTTAGTTTTAGATGTCGCCCTATTTTGTGGGCAAATGTTTTTGTTAAAGATAAAGGATTCAAGACCAAGACGCAAAGAATCATGTGTCCTCAGTGAGTCCGCGAAAGTAATGCAAAAATTGGAACCGCCAAGAATACCAAGAATTTGAACTTAAATTCTCCGTGTTCTCCGCGGTTTAATATTTTCTGTTTTCTTTCGTGAACTTATTTTTGTGTCTTGCTGGTTCAAAATCAGTCTTTCCGGTTGATATGAATTTTGACGCAAGCCCTCTTCTATCTCTGGCGCAAACCCAAAATATTGGCGATATCGAGCGTCAGGATAACGCCATTATCCGGCAGCGTAAGATCACCCAGAATTGCTTCCGTTTCCTGATACAAGCCCGATTCTAAGTTATCGGGAACCGCCGAAATGAGGATGTGGGTACTGACTTCCTGCCCACACAGCAGCGCGATTGGTGCCGTTATGAGGATCGGCACTCACGCCCGTGACAGCCGCCGTGCGCCCCACTTTTGCCAAGCCGTTGAGGTCAATCTCTAACCCGGCAGAAAACATCAACAGCAGTACGCCAAGTTCGGCGATTTCGGTAATTGTATGCTGGACACTTTCGCCATCAGGAAACACCGCCTCGACATGAACCAGATTGAGGATGGCTGCCCAAAGCGTGTACCGATATAGCCAAAGGTTTTGGCAAGCGTGATAAGCACCCCCAACGCAAGGAAGAATTGCATGACTTCACTCATTGGCTTCACTCATTTTCAAACGCGATCAAACCGATGAAAGCAGTCTAGCAAAGCAAATGTCTGCATGGAAGGGAAATCGCCCCGCTGAAGTCTCCATTTGCCGAGGATCTATAACGTTTTGCTGACGAATTTTTAACAAGGTTGCCTATAGGCAAGGCGATGTTCTCATCTTATACTATGGAGCGTGACACATAGGAAAAATCCGTATCAAAATAAACCATCAAGTTATGCGACTTTGCGCTGAAAATAGATGGCGACTTCCTCTAAAAGCCCGACGCAACGCGCCGAATTCGCTCATCAACGCATCCCCAAATGACAATCGCTTAATAAATAAAATACGACATCATAAGTATCACCTATAAACACGACCATTGCCTTAATCCATAAGGCATAACCTGACTTGATAAAAAGTTGCTAGAGAAAGGCCAGAGCAACTGCGCCCATGAATATCGACCCCAAATACCTAGAGATGTCCTTTGAGACAACAGGCATCCGCGACTCGCAAAAACGCCTGAAAGTTTTGATTGCCGAGACAGCGGTCACGCCTTTAGAGCAGTATCAACAAGCGCTCAACAAAAATTTTGATCTCGTTGATGAAATTGTCCGTAAGCGTGTTGCTAACGTCATCGCCTACTGGTGCCAGCACAAGCATGTCCCCGTCAGCCCATCACTGCAAGATATGATGAGTGAGATCACCAATGCGACAAAAAATGACATCATGTTGGAGACGTTTTACCTTAGCGAAGTCAAATCCGCGATGTATACCTTGGGACCAACCCTCCACATCACTGTGCCAGATGACTACATGCCCAAAACGGACGAACTCGAATTTGCGCTGCTCGAACTAGAGGAGAAAAATATCCGCGTTGGTGTATCGCCCTTTGCCCAGCATAAAGAGAAAAACAACTTCAGGGCGTTCAGAAAACAGGAAGAAACCGAATTTGATGAGGATGATTTTGCAGAATATGAAGACTACGCAGAAGCCGAAGCGCCTGAACCTATGGTAGAAATGGTGACACTGAATGACCGACTCGAAAAAGCGGCCAGCCAAAACCGTCCCGAAAGAGCTATCGTAGCAGCGCAATCTTCCACGCTCAAAGACTCGTCGCAAGCCAATATCGAAATCCAGAATAACGTCCTGAGTCTTTCCGGCGAAGAAGCGTGGAATTTGATCTATGGGCTAATCGGCTACACCAGCCCTTATGTGCAGCAAACTATGCTCCCGCGCTGGCAGCAAAACCCGATTTTCTTCGAGGAAGATCGCCGTTTTCTCTATGGCTTGTTCATTGATACCATCCGTAATGCGGCAGGTATTCCGCATATTTCCGGTAGCTTTGTATTTTCGGATCGGCGCATCTCGCTTGACCAATTGTGGACACATTATTTCTCGGATTTATCGCAGAAAATCGCTCCACAGTTGGCGGCAGCCCGGCTGAATAATGCCGCTAATGATCCTTGGCATAAAAAGCTCCGTCAGTCCATTGCCGCCGAACTCAAAAATACGTCAGTTGTTTGGCTGTTGGCGCTCACGATTGCCCTCATTTTCGATGGACTAACGACGTTTATCTCGCTCGATCAAACCCCGATGGAAGGGTCGATTGTCGTCATTTTCAGTGTACTGATTACGGCCTTGTTCCAAATTGCCGATCAGTTGGTCATCAATTATCGCCAGCGTGAATTTGAAGCCGAAGCGGTGGCGGCTAAATATAAAGCACAAACGCAGCGCCTCATCAAAGCCATTCAGGAATTGAGCGCCAACAGTGATTCTTATGTACAGTTGAGCATGGATAAATCCAAAGCACATGCCGATTGGAAGGCCGCCGAGGACAGCCGGAAGATGGCGCGGCGCGGCTGTTTTTGGTCGGGGCGGATAGCCGACATCAACATTCTCGTCACGGCTTACGGTTTTGCCTATCTGTTTCTGAATTCGGAAGAACCAATGGCGGCGATCTTCCAGCAGTTTGATATTATCTTCGTCAAGCGGACGTGGGAAGGCGTTGACCTGTGGGTATTTCTGATGGTGGCGCTGGCGATAACGATCTCTTTTGTCGTGAACACCGCGCAGCGCACGGAAATTCTCGGCTGGTCAATGCGGCGGATGAAGCGCGAGGGCTGAGGCTGTTCGTTACCGTGTGTACGTCGCTGGGAGTGACACATAGGACGTTGGGAGTAAAAACGTAGGAGCCGGGAACGACACACAGATCGTTCCCTACGTTCAGCAAAATAGACGCTCTAAATGCGTCTTCTGGCTAGACTTAAAGCGCTGCTACCGCCGGAATAATGTCTCTTCCGAAGATCTCAAGCGGTATGATCTCTTGAATATTGTTCATGTTGAAGATGGCGTGTTGAATGCCGACTTCCGCCAATTCGCCGCACATATCCACCACTTCCGCCGCGCTCAAGCCTCCCGCCGTCAGTGTGGCGGAACCGAGCGCCGTGCGTTCAATCTCATCATAATTGCGTCCGAGCGTTTGGCAGTGTTCGCGCAGGACATCCAGCTTATGCCGAATTTGCTCTTTAGCCGCTTGTACATCTTTGAGGCTGCCGCCGGAGAACAAATTACACGCATCGCCATACTGTGCCACCATCCGCAGCGTTTTCTTCTCGCCGCCGCCGCCAATCACAATCGGCGGATGCGGTCTGCTCACGGGCTGCGGGTGATTCATCGGCTCGGCAAGCTGATAATGCTGCCCGTTGATAGGCGTTAGATCATCCTTCCACATCTGATGGGCGATTTGCAGCGTTTCTTCCAATCGTTCAAAGCGCTCTTTCATCGACGGAAATGGCAGCCCTAAACCGAGCGATTCGCGCTCATACCAACCCGCCCCGATGCCCAAATAAGCGCGTCCGCCGGAAAGCACATCCAACGTCGTCACAACTTTGATGAGATGCCCCGGATGCCGGTAGATGTTGCCCGTCACCAAAATGCCCAATTTCATGCACTCCGTCAGCGCGGCGATATACGTCATCGCCGTATAGCCTTCCAGCATCGGCTGTTCCGCCGGAAGCATCATCTCCATCTGGAAGAAATGATCCATCACCCACACACTGTAAAATCCGGCCTCCTCGGCGGTACGGGCAATTGTACGCAGCGTCGGCGCGATATTTTCCTGCCCGCCTGACCAATCAAAACGAAAGATTTGCAAACCGATTTTCATTGTTTTTGTCCCTTTTTATTATATTAGGACTTTCGCTCACGCATTTACCCCACCCCTAAATCCCCTCCCCATTGCATGGAGAGGGGACTTCAAGATGCGTTTTTCTCCCCCTCTCCAAGTATTGGAGAGGGGGCCGGGG
>DAOTTO010000416.1:0-2650 GCA_034437895.1 Anaerolineae bacterium
CGATTCGTATAGCCGTCGCCAGCAATGAATGGGGCGAATTGGGCGTTGGTGACGGGATATTTGCTGATGGCGTAATCGTAATCTAAGGGGGTCTCTATTTTTTCGTCGCCATAGAGAAACGGCCCGGCGGAGATGTCGCGCCATGCGATGTCGGGGATTGCCCTCACCCCCGTCCCCTCTCCCGAAAGGTGAGGGGTGATAATCACGCCCACGCCGGGGCGGGGATCGCCCAATAAGCCCAAAATCCGCCCACAGGCTGCGCGTTCTATGACAGAGAGATGTCCACCGCTAACCAAATCAGCCAACAAATCACGCACACGCGGCAGGATTTCCTGACCAAATTCATCATTTTCGGCATTGGTTACGCCGATTAAAAGCAGCATGTCACCCGCTAACCAAATCGTGCGCCAGTCGTCAGCGCTTTGCGGACGAAACCGCTCCGAACACATTTTGTCGATAGCATCCAGCGGGGTCGCCACATCACCATTGTTAAAGACAAGGTGGCCTGTCGCCAAGAGGAGCGCCTCACGCCAGCCGGGTTGAGTCGCCAGCTTGGGCGCATGGCGGGAAAAACGATCTGCCGCGATGTAACAACCTGCTAGATATTCCTGAAAGGTACGATGTGGGAAAGTATACACCCGCCAGCCTTTGGCATCATACCCGCGCCCAATCAGCAGTCCAGCGGTCTTTTCGACATAGCGACAGAATTCGTCGGCTAATTGGGTGTCATCCTTCAGTCGTTTACGCGCAATCAGCAGAATGTCGGTTTCGGCGATGTCAGCAGCGCCTTCGCGCTCGGCTTGATTTTTATGCGCGTCGTAAGCAATTTCCCACAGCATCCGGTACAGATCATCTTCGCGCACATCCAGCGTTTCTAGCAGCGTCCGCGCATCATAAGGTCGCCAACGCTGCATCAGCAGCCGAACACATTCCTCATACAACCGCGCACTTTCACGCGGCAGCGTCCCGCTATGATTATGCACAACCGCCATCACCGTCAGCAGCATCGGATTCGAGGCGATCTCTTGTAAATGGGGATGTTGCAGCCCGTTAACAAGTTCATTTACGCGCTCGTCGGCCTCATGCGCGTCAAGTTCACGCAGGGTACGCAGCGCCCTGTACCACGCCTGAATAAAGTTTTCGATCTGCTCAGGACTAAATGGCGCAATCGTTTCTTGCGCCAGTCCCGGAATCTGCCAATCGGGGTTGGCATAGCTCAAAATGCGGCAGGTGACCAGAATCCGATTGTCAGGATGCACCCTTTCGATAAAATCGCCAACGGCGGTTCGCATCCATTCACGCCGTTCCCCCGGCACTTCGTCCAAGCCATCGAACAGCAGCAGCGCCCGTCCTTCGTCGATAGCGCGGCACAGCGGTGCAAAAGCCGTATGAAGCTGCCATTTGTCGAGTTGGCGCTCAATATGTTGATAAATCGCGCTGGCGCTGGCCTCTGTCTCATCGGATATATCTTGTGCCAAGTCGCGCAGCGTCACCACAATCGGCCATTTTTCGCCCTGCGCCCAGCCTTGTGCTTCGAGTTTTGCCATCCAATTTTCTGGCGAATCAGGGTTAAGCGCATGTCCTGTCAAACACAGCGCGAGGAAGTTCACAAAGGTCGATTTGCCGCTGCCGGGATCGCCAAGCAGTACTTTGCGGGAATGAATATTTACCGCTTCCATCGCCGTTAGAACAGATGTACCCGGCGAATTGACCTCTGCAAGACGTATCTTAAAATCTTTAGCTGCCTTTGATGACCTTAGCGCATCACCTATACCCGGAATAATTTTTCCGTATTCATCTCTGAATACGATACTTTGGACATTGAGTGGTGTATACACCTGATCGACACTGATCTCTTTTGTCTCCCCTGTCAGATCACGCGGATTCAGCACTCGCAGCAAGCCGCTTTTCTTGCTCTGTTCGTGCAGCCAGCGCAAATATGGCGTGACTTCGCTCAAGCCCGTTGGTCGGATATAATTGATGAGTGCGGCTAAGACTTGCGCTTTGAGATCTTCTGGCGAGGTGAAAAACCCGACTTGATTTTGTTTGACTCGTGTTTTAAAGCGGTCAAGTGCGTCTTGTGCATCATGTTCCATTTTTTCTTTAGGCCACGGATGCTTGTCGGACATGATAAAACACAGGCGCGGGATGGGTTCCGCCCAGTTATATTCTAATTCCGTGATGCTTAAGCCATCGTAGCCATCGGGTCGCCAGCCGTAACGATGCGCGTAGATGCCCAAATAAATTTCGGCATCCTCGACCATCCGTTTACATAAATCTACCGGATTTTCGCCACTGACAGGCCAATGTTCCATCCCGCTTGGGAATAATCCCAATTGCAAAATCGCACCGCGGACGGCTTCTCGATATTCAGGGAGATCAATACTGGTACTGCTGATGAATACATCGATTTTTTGTTTCACGGCGATCCCATCTTTCCCGGTGATAATGACAGACGGATTGAACTGCCTGTAAATATACCCGAAATAGCCCTTTTACCCAACCGATGCGTTCAGGAAGCGGGTTATAATAGTAGGACTTTCGCTCACGCATTTACCCCACCCCTAAATCCCCTCCCCATTGCATGGAGAGGGGACTTCAAGATGCGTTTTTCTCCCCCTCTCCAAGTATTGGAGAGGGGGCCGGGGGG
>DAOTTO010000417.1:0-11101 GCA_034437895.1 Anaerolineae bacterium
ACCCCCCGGCTCCCTCTCCAAGTATTGGAGAAGGGGAGAAAAACGCATCTTGAAGTCCCCTCTCCATGCAATGGGGAGGGGATTTAGGGGTGGGGTAAATGCGTGAGCGAAAGTCCTAATTCTATAAAAAGCAGCATACAAAAGGATGATTCATTTTATGACTTATGCTGTCTTTCTTTCCAGAGTTGATGGAAGGATTTCGGCGCAAAGGACGGAAAATCACGATATTTCGTCCAGCCACCAAGCGGCCCCGGCAAGCCCTTCCCCGGCATCACTTTCATACCGAGCCGTGCCGCCGTCCCGCCAAGCGCGAACAAACGCGGACTGCGGTTGCCAATCGCCCACATTTTCAGCGCCAGCCGCCAGAGCGTGTCATCCTGTCCGGTTTCGACCAGATCATTCCGCAAGTCGAGCAGCATACGCGGCAGATCAATATCTACCGGACACACCTGCTTGCATTTGCCGCACAAACTGCTGGCATTAGGGAGCGGAGTGGCGTTTTCGAGTCCGGTTAAAAGTGGCGTAATCACCGCACCGATGGGGCCGGCATACACCCAACCGTAAGCATGTCCGCCCGTGACTTGATACACCGGACACGCATTCAAACATGCCCCACAGCGGATACAGGCCAATGCCTCGACATATTTTTCGTTGAGATAGATGTTGCTGCGTCCGTTATCGACCAGAATCACATAAACATGCTCTGGGCCATCGGCTTCATCAGCGCGGCGCGGGCCGTTGAGCATCTGCGTGTAGACCGTCATCGGCTGTCCGGTAGCGCTGCGCGGGAGGATTTGCGTCAGTGTGGCGTAATCTTCCAGCGATTCGATCACTTTTTCAAAACCAACGATAGCGACATGCACCGGAGGCAGCGCCGTCACCATCCGTCCGTTGCCTTCGTTAGTGACGAGGCACAGCGTCCCGGTATCCGCGATAATAAAATTGCCGCCGGAAACGCCCATATCGCCCTGCAAAAAATCGCGGCGCAGTTTATCGCGGGCGAATTTCGTCATCTCACGGGCATCATCCGTCGCGGGCATCCCCACGCGCATCAGAATATCGCGGATTTCGGATTTCGTGCGATGGATGACGGGCGCGATCAGATGGCTTGGCGCTTCATTATTCACCTGAAGGATATATTCGCCCAGATCGGTTTCGACCACCGTCAGGCCGTTTTCCTCTAAGGCATGATTCAGCTCGACTTCCTCGCTAATCATGCTTTTGCTTTTGACGACGAGGCGCGTTTGATGCTGTTTGGCGATGGCTAAAACATGCCGCCGCACTTCTTCCGCATCTTCCGCCCATAATACCGTCATGCCATTCGCCGTCATATTGGCTTCGGCACGTTCCAGCAGTTCCGGCAGACAGCGCAGCGCCCGGCGGCGGGCTTCAGCGGCCTGCTGACGCATCGCTTCCCCGTGTTCGTTACCAAACGCAAACATGGCGGAAAGGCGTTTGGTATAGGCATTGGTTGTGCCTTTGGTGACGGCGGCCTGTAAATCGGGACTGTGGAGCGCAATATCGGCTAGGGGAATAAAATTATTAGAATCGACCTTCATTTTACTAAACCTTCCGCCAGCACATCGGCGATATGGCGCACCCGCCGCGACGAATTTTGCCGCGAGAGGCCGCCGTTCATCTGAGTCATGCAGCTTACATCCCCGGTCACAATCGTTTGTGCCTCGCAGCCATTAATGCAATCGACCTTCTTTTGCAACATTGCGGCACTGACTTCGGGCATTTTGACACTGAACAAGCCGCCGAAGCCACAGCATGAGTCGGCTTCTTTCAGTTCGACCACCGTCGCATTTTCAACATTGCCCAAAAGCGTCCGCCCTGCCCCACCTAACCCAAGCAAGCGCATCCCATGACACGCATCATGAAAGGCAAACGTCTGCGGCGCGGCAAAATGTAAATTAAGATCGGTCAGGCCAAGGCCATCAACCAGAAATTCCGTAAATTCCCAAGTGATGCTGGCGGCTTTTTCCGCACGGGCTTTCCATGCTGGATCATCTTCAAACAGCGTTGGATATTCATGGCGCACCATCGCCGCGCATGAACCGGATGGCGTGACGATGACTTCCGATTTTTCGAAAGCACGCAAAAATTGTTTGGCGACTTCACGGGCTTCTTTGCGATAGCCGGAATTAAACCCCGGTTGACCACAGCAGGTCTGCCCTTCTGGGAAGTCCACCGCGATGCCGTGCTTTTCCAGAATATCGACAACCGACATACCCACATTGGGGTAAATCATATCGACGATACAGGTCACAAATAACGAGACTTTTTTGCCAATGGGTGATTCACGTTGAAGCAGGCTCATAAACGATTGACTTTGTAAGTAAACGAAAGCTAACGATAGGCTTAAATTATGCCACTATCGCCCGTCGTACGCCAAAATTCGTGTTAAAATGGCATCATGGTTAGCACAAGTGAGCGATCTGCTATGCGCGAGAATCCTTATCAGGGCATCAACGCCCATTTGAATAGTTCCCTGCAAACACGCGGAACAGAAGATCAACCCGCCCTTTGGCACAGCTTCCACAATTTTCATATTGCTCAAATTGTTATAGGGCTGAATGCCCAACTTCCTGACCATTACATCGCGCTTGATGAGCAGTCGCTTCAAACAAGAGGGATCGAAATTGGTGGGTTTGAGGAAAAAAGTATTAAAACACCAGATGTCGATATTTTTCAACGTAAAGAGGCGATTGTTGAAAAGATCGCGGCGGCTGTCCTTGCGCCGACATGGGAAGCCGCACTCGCCGAGGTCATGTTAGAACCCATACGCCAGCCGCGAGCCGCCGTTATCCGTGAACTATTGCCGCAGCATAAAGTGGGTTATGTGGTGGCACGGATTGAACTGCTTTCACCTTCCAATAAGCCCGGTGGTAGCAAATATCAAATTTATGTGGATAAACGTAACGAGGCTATTCAATCAGAAATTCCACTGATTGAAATTGATTATCTCCATGAACAAAGGCCGATTTTGCCAAAAATGCCAGCTTATCCCCAAGCTACAGGCGCTTACCCTTACGCAATCATCGTTACCGACTCACGTCCCAATGCTGGCAGTGTGAAGGGATATGGCTTTAAAGTCGCGGAGTCTATCACCAAATGTCTTTTGCCCCTTGCAGGCCAAGAGACATTAATCTTTGATCTTAACGAGGTCTATCAAAAGACTTTTATTGAAGGGCGTTGGGGGGATATCTTGGATTATGACGTTGAACCAGAGCGATTTGAGACCTACAGCGCGGAAGATCAGGCCAAAATTCGGGCGGTGATGGCAAGTATAGCCGCACAGTCATAGCTTAAAAACGGCTTTGCTCCAGCGCTAAAAACTAATGACTAACCCCTGTTCTAATTTTTGCAACCGCCCAAAAAGCGCGTTATAGTTTATCTATCGCAAGATAAATTCAGGGCGTGATGTAACTAGCATCACACCCCGCCCGCCATTAGAGAAAAGAGGTCTCATATGGGCAGTAAGTTCGATTCTAACATCCCCCTAATTTGTATTCCACCCGTAATAGATGAGGTAAGTGCGCCATGCGTAATCTTTTTGCGTTGTTAGCGGCCTTTTTTGCTGGCTTGTGGCTGAATGAGCAGATTAATCGGCAGCGGGAGACGAAGGAAACGGAACGCCCGATCATCATCAACCTACAAGCACCACCAGCACCTGAACCACCCGCACCAAAAGAGGTAGATCGCCGCCATATTTACGAAGTCATCCCAGAAATAAACGAGGATTGGGATAAATTCGATACAAGATCGAGCCTGATGCAGCATTATTCACAGATTGTACGCAAGGCGTCGGGCATGGAGCTAACGCCTTTGCAAGCACATGATCTGGGTGAAACGTTAATCGGCATGACCAGTACACTTTCTCGATGGGATAAACAACAGCAGCTTAAAATTGAAGGCTTAGACCAATGAACCATAAAGCGGAACTTGCGCTTCAAGAACTCGAAACGATGATGGAATATGCTGATCCTAGAACACCCGAAGGTCGCAAGTTAATTCAGTCTATTCTCCGCACGATTGAACTCGTGCAAGCCTTTGGCGAAGAATATGCCGACATAGAAAGTGATCTCGGTTTCATCCGTCAACAATACAGTGGTTATCCGCCCTTCCCGCTGGATGATGTAGATTACGAAGACGACGAAGAAGACACCGAATAGACCTTATTAAAAATGCGGGCAGGATAATCAACCCTGCCTATATCAATATCTATTCCGCTGATTTTGAGGGGAATGTCTATTTTCGTGGGTGTAGGGAGCGACCTATGTGTCGCTCCGAGCGGACGCACACATAGATGCGTCCCTACAATAACCACGCTTTTAGACACTCCCGATTTTGGCTCACGATTGACTCCCCTGTTATCACCCGTTATGATTCGGCGCGTTTAGAGATACCCATTTTTAAGGTTGACCTCCTTTGTTTGAAATTTTCCAGATTGCGTGGAAACGCTTTAATCTTGTCGCGCTGGTGATCGGCGATGTGCAGGGGCGCATCATCATCACGGCCTTTTACTTTACGATTCTGCTGCCTTTCGGCATCGCCTCACGCTTGCTGACCGACCCGCTGCGCCAGCGCGATCAACGCGTCCTATGGCTAGACCGCCCCGCCGTCCCAGAAGATGTGGACTCGGCGCGGTTACAAGGATAATCCTTCTCACCCATGTATATTCTCGGCATTTCTTGCTTTTACCACGACTCCGCCGCCGCGCTCATTAAAGATGGCGTGTTGATTGCCGCTGCGATGGAAGAACGCTTCACCCGCAAAAAGAACGATAACGACTTCCCCAAACGCGCCATTGAATTTTGCTTCAAGCAAGCCGGCATCACGGCTGATGATTTGGATTTCACCGTCTTTTATGAAAAGCCGCTGGTCAAATTCGAGCGTATTCTGCTAACCACACTCAACACCTTTCCACAGTCATCCGCTGTCTGGCGCGAGTCGATCATCGGTTGGTTTAAGGAAAAATTGTGGGTCAAGAGCATTATTCAGCGCGAAGTCGGCATCAAAGCCGATCAAGTGTTGTTCTGCGATCATCACATGAGCCACGCCGCCAGCGCTTTTTTCGCCAGCCCATTTAAAGAAGCCGCCGTGCTGACCGTTGACGGCGTAGGCGAATGGACGACGACCACACTCGGTACAGCGAAAAGTGTGTGGATGGGGCAAGACTCGCAAAATGGCGCTTCTCCTCATAATGAGATTAATCTGTTCGCGGAAGAACGCTTCCCCCATTCGATTGGCCTGCTCTATTCAGCGTTTACCGCGTGGCTGGGCTTTCGCGTGAATAATGGCGAATACAAAGTCATGGGAATGGCTCCCTACGGCACACCGCGTTATGTCGAGAAGATCGAAAAGCTGTTCCGTTTCAGTCAAGCAGACGGCAGCTTCCATCTTAATACGGATTATTTCAGCTTCCACAATTCCGCCACACGCAGCTTTAATAAGCGCTTCATCGAACTGTTTGGCGAGCCGCGCCAGGACGAGAGCGATTTTTTCACCATGGCGACCAACCCGGAACGCGCCGGGGAACGCGCTGCGATGGAGCGTAATCAGCATTACGCCGATGTCGCCGCCAGCATCCAGCAGGTGACAGAAGATGTTTTGATTGCCATCGCACGTTATCTGCATCAGCGCACAGGCATGGATAAGCTGGTGATGGCGGGTGGTGTGGCCTTAAACACCCGCGCCAATTATCGCATTCTGGCGGAAACACCGTTTGATGAAATTTACATCCAGCCTGCCGCCGGGGATGATGGTGGAGCGCTCGGTGCGGCGCTGTGGGCGTATCATATCGTCTGCGGCAAGCCGCGTGATTGGGTGATGCCCCATGCCTATTGGGGACAAGCCTACAGCGATGCCGAATGCCGCGCCTTTCTCGATTCTAAAGGCGTGAAGTATCAGTCGTTTGAAGGTCAGCAAGATAAGCTGATCGACTTCGCGGCTGAATCGATCACGCAGCAAAAAGTGATCGGCTTGCATCAAGGGCGGTTTGAATGGGGGCCGAGGGCGCTGGGCAATCGCAGCATTATCGCCGACCCACGCACCGAAGCGATGAAAGAAGTCGTCAACACCAAGATCAAATTCCGCGAGCCGTTTCGCCCTTTCGCGCCGGTCATTTTGCGAGAACGCGCCCCGGAATACTTCAATTATCCCGATGTTGAGAAGCACGAAGCTCCGCGTTATATGCTGATGGTCAGTCCGGTGCATGAGGATAAACAGGACAAAATTGCCGCCGTCTGCCATCTGGGGACAGGTCGCTTACAGACCATCGAGTGCGAGACAAACCCGCTGTATTACGGCATCATTGAGCGCTTTGGCGAGATTACGGGGATTCCGGTTTTGCTCAACACCTCGTTTAATCTGCGCGGCGAACCGATTGTGAATACCCCGCGTGAGGCATTTAATACCTTCAGCAACAGCGACATCGATATGCTGATCTTGGGGTCGTATCTGGTAAAGAAAGATTGAGGGCGTAACCATGCGTGATTTTTTCAATCGGTTAGGGATTCTAGGTGAACTGCTGCAATTTATGTGGCGGCGTAAGCTGTATTGGCTGCTGCCGATGATCCTGACGCTGTTGGTGTTCGCGGTATTCGTGCTGTTGAGCAGCGCAGGCGGATTAGCGCCGTTCATCTATTCGATCTTCTAATAAGAAGTCGCAAGCGAAAAGTTGAAAATACACCTCACCCCGCTAACCCGCAATAAGGCATGGTCTTGCTCCCCTTTCCAATTTGGAGAGGGGTTGGGGGTGAGGTCAAAAATGACTCTCATTCTTGAGAAACTGTTTGTATGCTGTTAAGGGCGAATTATGAATCGTGATTTACTGGAAATTCTCGCGGTGTCGGTAGTATTCGGGGTGATATTTGGACCGTTGATTGCTCGCAGTTCATCGCGGCGGGAAAAAGTCTACGGCGGCACATTGGCGCAGGTCTTTCATATGATCGGCGCGGGCGCGATGGCGGGACTGCTGCCGGGGATATTCACCAGCCTGATCGTCGGCGGTGGATTCCGTGAAGCGTTTCCGGTAGCGTTGGGATTGCTGGCGACGAGCCTGTTTTCGATGCTGTTGTTTGCGATTGTGGAAAGACCCGCCCGCCATGCCCAGCAGCCCATCGAAGATCGCGGCTGGACGGCGGAAGATGCGCGGAAATCGCGGCTATAATAATTCCATACAAATAAAAAGGTTACTATGATGCGTCAAGTTATCATCACCCCGGACGAAGACGGCATTTACACAATTGAAGTACCGACTTTACCCGGCTGCATCAGTGAGGGGAGCACCATTGATGAAGCGATTGCCAACATCAAAGAAGCAATTGAACTCTACATTGATGTGCTTAAGGAAGATGGTAAGCCGATCCCTGAAGACCGTCTTGATTTGATGCTTGTCGTTGTATGAGCCGCTTGCCCCAAGTTTCAGCGCGTGAGTGTGTTAAAGCATTACAACGTGGCGGTTTTATACAGCGGCGGCAAACAGGCAGTCATATCGTGATGCAGCGAGATGATCCTTACGCTGTTGCCGTTGTACCAAATCACAATCCCATCGGTAAGGGAACATTGCGTTCTATCATTAAACAAGCTGGTTTAACCGTAGACGAATTCCTTACTCTCTTAGAAGGGCGCAAAGACAAACAGACACCCGATACTGAATAGCTAAAGTGGATCACGCTTTGCCTGCCAGCTTTAATCGGGCTTATGCTTTAACCCTATTCATAAAATGCCCCATGTGGGTGAATTCTTCGATCTCATCATGCTCATTAGGAGTCAACTCGCCATTACGGTTGCATTCTAACAGTACCAATGCCCGTTGCTCTATGACTTCTGGCAGCTTGAACGCGACAATTTCTTCCAGCGACGGCGCAGAGCCAAGAAATTGACTGATAGTGTGTGTAATCGTCAAAGGCGGCGCAACAGACATCTCTAATTACTCTGTGTTGTTTGGAATATTATATCGCTAAAAATTTACAAAATCGCATAGAGGAATTTATCATCAAAGGGGATTGGTTTTACGCTTACCCTGCCCCGCCGCCGCTGAAAAATCACGGCTGACGAGGCAGAGCAGATCAAGGATTTCTTTAGGCCGGATTGGTTGCTATTGGTGTCGGCGTAGCAGTTGGCGTTTCCGTCGGTGTAGCTGTCGCCGTTGATGTCGGTGTTTCGGTTGGTGTTTCCGTTGCGGTAGTTGTTGGCGTTTCGGTTGTGGTGACAGTAGCGGTTTCCGTTGCTGTGCCTGTCGCCGTTTCAGTAGATGTTGCGGTTGCCGTCACAGTTTCGGTCACGGTAGCTGTCGGGGTAGCAGTTGCCGTCCCCGTAGTATCAGGTGTTTCGGTCACTGTACCTGTTACGGTTGGCGAGGCAGTTTCGGTCACTGTTGCCGTCGCCGCAAGTCCTTGTATCGTAAAGCTGCGCGTTTCCGAAGGTGTACCCACTCCGGCGCTCGTGACCGGAATCACCCGCCATTGATAAACACCCCCTGCTAATATGTTCGGAAGTTGTACGCTGCACGTCGTATCGCTGCAAGCGGCGGCACTCGCAAGCACCTGCCCATAAACGATGCCACTAGCAGAGGCAACTTCCACGTAATAGCTCTCGCTCTGCGCGACAACGCCCCAGCTCAAAACAGGCGGCGCATTATCCGGCAAAATTTCATTGGGCTGCGGCGCAATCAGCGCGGGACCAACCGGATTCACATTGAACAGAAGGCCAGTGGTGATATTGGCCCAATTGCTCAAGCCACCGGGACCATACGCCTGCACATTCCAAACATAACTCCCCGAAGGCAGATCGAGGTTGGGCGTAATATGGCATGTACCCGGATGCGGTGTACATTCTGGCTCAAGCGCCCAATACCATTGAACATGATAGGCAGTAAAGACGGGTGTCGTTACCCCTATCCATAACTGGTAAGCCAAGGCATTCGCTACTGTATCCCAAGTGAAAACAGGTCTCCCCGTGTTGATGGTGTCCAGCGGGGCGAAACCTGTGGAAGGCGCAAGCGGCGCGGGCAGATTTAACGGCTGATTGGTAAGCAGTGTGTAGCCGTTGTTAACTTCACCGCCTATCGAGCCGCCGCCTGCCGTGACGGCCTGCACAGCATAATTATAAACACCATTCGTCAGCACAACACGCGGCTGATAGGTGCAGCGTCCGGCTTCGCATGTCACCTGATCGCGGCGGACATTCTCGAACCAGACTTGCGCCCAAGTCGGCGCGACCCCGATATAAATGTTATAGCTGGTGGCAGTATCACCATCCCATGCCAAAATCGGCACGACTTGGCTGTAATCCACCGTCAAATTAGTGACGAGGGCAGGCGCTAAAGCCATCAGCGTAAAGGCAGCGCTGCGCCATTCGCTGAGGTTTCCGCCAGCATCCCAGCCACGTATATACCAGCGATAACCGCCGTTGACCAAGCGATAAGTTTCACTCAGGGTCGTCAAATCAATTTGGCAAATCGTCGTCTGGCAGTAAGTCGCCGCTGCCAGCGTTTCATTAATCGCCACCTCGCTGATGCTGTTTATCAGCACCAAATGGTAAAAAACGTTCTCCGTGTCATGCGACCACAGATAAAGCGGATTGCCAAGTAAATCGGTAATCGTACCGACAGGCGCGATCAATTGAGTCACTGGTGCGACAGAAGTCGCCGTTACGGTAGGCGTTAAATCGGGCGGCGTTGCGGTTAGCGTAGTAGTTTCGGTTGCAGTCGCCGTCTCGGTTGATGTCACGGTTGCAGAGGGCGTAGTTGTACCCTCCGGGGTAGTCGTTAAAGTCCCAGAATCCGTTGCTGTGGGAGTGGGTGTTTCGGTTACTGTTGGCGTTGGTGTGGTGGGTGTTTCGGTTACGTCTGTCGGTGTCGAGATTGTGGTACTTGTTTCAGTGGACGTTGGGGTCGGGGTTGGTGGAAGGTCAGTTTGACCGTAGGCTACTGAGAAGGGAATGAGCGCAGCGCTACATAGGATAAGTAAGATGAGTATTCGTTTCATGGATATCACTCCGTTAATTTAGCCGTATTGGTGCAATCCTGCGCGGTTTATACCCATGACACCAGCCGGTAACGATCATGACATTATTATCCTATTACTACTCCCCTTTTTAGCCTAAAAATACCCTAAATATTGTCTCTATTATGATAAGTATTAAATTTATTAATCTATAGGGCAGCAAATATGCTGCTGCCCTTTTTAGGACAAGCCGAGTATAACTGCCACCATCGCAGAGACGGCGGTCAGCGCCATGCGATAGAAATTGGATGCGGCCTGCGTGGGTTGGCTAAATCTGGAAGCCATCTGACGTTGGCTGGCAGCATAGACCATATGGTTGCGGTAAGCGCGGTTTAGTTCGTAGTTAAATTCACCGTTCATGATGTTGATCTCCCTTTTGTAGTGTGTTGTGCGTTCATATCTCTCTATACGCAGAACTTCCAAAAACGGTTCAAAACTCGTTTAGACAATTTTGATCTCGTTTGACTTGACATTCCACAACCTTATAATCATCATGACCCTTTAAAAATTCTAATAAGACAGGCGGAGACGCTAAGTTGGAATTCGACTCACTCTGGAATTATGATCAGCCCGCGGAAACCGAGCAGCGCTTTCGCGATTTGCTCCTAAAAGCGGAAAAAGACAGCACAACATATATAGAACTGCTGACACAAATCGCCCGCGCTCAAGGCTTACAAAAGCAGTTTGAGGCCGCTCATCAAACGCTTGATGAAGCCCAAAAACAGCTTAACGCGACGACAAAACGTCCCACTATTCGCTATCTGTTGGAACGGGGACGAGTCTGGAATTCGTCTGGTCAGCCGGATAAAGCTAAACCGCTGTTTATAGAAGCGTGGGAAGCAGCGAAAAATGCTAGAGAAGATCACTTCGCTGTTGATGCTGCCCACATGGTCGCCATTGTAGAAAAAGGCGAAATCGCTCTCGAATGGAATTTAACTGCGTTGGCTTATGCTGAAGCCAGCACAGATGCTCAAGCGCGGCAGTGGCTCGGTTCCCTTTACAACAACGTCGGCTGGACTTACCACGACATGACTCAGTATGACACCGCCTTAGATTACTTCTACAAAGCGCAAGCTTTCCGCGAA